>PKWQ01000282.1 GCA_003133265.1 Acetobacteraceae bacterium | reverse complement strand
CCTTGCGCGTCGCGGTCAGGGTCTCCTGCGCCGCCGCGCCCGCCGGTTTGCCGCGGTTGGCATAGACCTGGGCGCCGACGGCGCTGTTGACGTTGCCCGCCGCGGTGATGCAGCCGGCGCCGTTCACTTGCAGCATCGCGTGCAGCAGGCTGTCGTCGCCGGCATAGACCTCGAACCCGTCCTTGGCGAAATTATCNNGGATAGGCCTTCAGCAGCCGGGCGATGAAGCCGACGGTGAACGGCACCGCCGACTGCGCCGGGAAATGGTACAGGTAGAACTTGATCCCGCCGCCGACGCGCTGGATCACCTCGGAGAAATAGGCGAACAGCCCGTCCTCGCTCGGGTTCTTGTAGTAGAACGGCGGCAGCAGCAGCGCGCCGGGGCTGCCGATCTCGCGCGCCTTCTTGGTCAGCAGCACCGTGTCGGTCAGCGCCGGGGTGCCGGTGCCGGGCAGCAGTTTCGCCCCCGGGATGCCGCGCGACACCAGGCCTTCCATGACCTCGATCCGCTCCGCGATGCCGATGCTGTTGGCTTCGCCGGTGGTGCCGAGAATGGCGAGGCCGTTGGCCCCGTTGCCCAGCAGCCATTTTCCATGCGCCGCCATGCGGTCGATGTCGACCGACAGGTCGTCGCGCATCGGGGTCAGCACGGCGGGGTTGATCCCGCCATAGATCGCGTTCTGCATCATGGCGATTTCTCCTTCTGCTTCTGCTTCCGGCTTGCGCCGGCTGGCTTTCCTCTACCGCGCGGGGTGCGGCCTGGCCAGTCCGCGATATGGTGTTCCAGTGGGCCGGCCTGGCGCTCGCTGACCGCCCGGCCGCTGACCGAGATGCCGGCGGTATGCACGGTTTGCGGATCGCCGGAGACCAGCGGATGCCACCACGCCAGGTCCTTGCCTTCCTTCACTACGCGGTAGCCGCAGGTGGGCGGCAGCCAGTCGATCTCGCGCAGCGTCGCGGGGGTCAGGTTCACGCAGTCGGGCACGCGGGTCCGGCGGTGCGCGTAATCGCGGCAGCGCGCGGTGGAAAGATCGAGCAGCCGGCAGGCGACGTTGGTGAACGCGAGGTCGCCGGTGTCCTCGAAGCGCAGCTTGTGCAGACAGCAGCGTCCGCAGCCGTCGCACAGCGATTCCCACTCGTCCCGCGTCATCTGGTCGAGTGTCTTGGTCTTCCAGAACGGCGGCGGAGCGCTCATGCGCGGCCAACTTAGCCGGATGGGCGTGTCCCGGGTAGGGCTACTGGCGGTTGGCCGGCAATTGCAGCGTCTGCGGCGGCGGGGCGAGGTTCTGCTGCTGGACCGAGCCGCGCGGGCCAGTCGGCTGCATCTGCTCGGGCGGCCGCTCGGGCAGCGACTCGGTCGTGTGCGTGGGCAGGCTCACCCGGCTGTCGGCGCCGCGGATCAGCACCTCGCGCAGCGGGTCGGCACCCTGATTGCGGCCCTGCATGCTCAGCACGATCTGGCGTGCCGACAGGTCTTGGCCGTAATAGCTACGGTTCCAGCCGCTTTTCACCGACATCAGGCTGCCTTGCAGCGCGGCGCCGGCGAACAGGCCACGGGTCTTGGAGAAGGCGACGATGTCGGCGCCGGCGGCCGCGGTGGTGGAGCCCTCAACCCCCGCGCCCATGTCGGCGATAGCGATGTTGGCGTCGCCGCCGAACTTGAACTGGCTGTCCAGCACCGCGCTAAGGCCCCTCTCGGTCAGGATCAACATCATGAACTCGCTGTCCTGGATGCCGATCTGCAAGCCCAGGCTGCCGGAGGCCATGCTGTAGAAAGCCGGATAGGACCAGGAACCGCTGCCGTCGCGCGCCACCAGCACACAGCCGCCGCCGGAGCCCCCGATGAAGAAGCTGGCCCGAAAGATGCGCGGGCAGACCATGGCCGCGCGGGCCTTGCGCAGCATGGTCTTGGGATCGGAGGAGTTGGCCCCGGAGGTCAGTTCCTCCACCGCGAGCGTGGCACGGTCCACCAGCACCTGTTGCTCCGACTGCGCCGCCGCCGGGCGGATCGTGATGGCCAGCAGAGCCAGTATGGCGAAGACCAGGGTGCGTAGCATGTTGGTACTCCAAAACGAAACAAATCGGTGCACCGTCAGGCTAGCCGGCGGCGGCGATTCGTCGCGCATCCTATCCCGCCAGGATGACGCGATCGTGTCCAGGGTGTGGCGAGACTGCCATTATTCGCCCGTGGCGAGAACCGCCGGTGCCGCGTCGGTCCCGAACACCTCGTTCCACGCGGCGCGCAGGGCCGTGTCCACGTCCGCCATCGTCGCCGCGATCCCCAGCGCGTGCAGGCTGGTCACGCCATGTTCGGCGATGCCGCAGGGCACGATGCCGGAGAAATGCTCCAGGTTGGGCTCCACGTTCAGCGCCACGCCGTGCCAGCTGACCCAGCGGGTTACCCGCACGCCGATGGCGCCGATCTTCGCCTCGGTCCCCGCCGCGCGATCGGCCACCCAGATGCCGACCCGGCCTTCCCGCCGCTCGCCACGCACGTTGAAGCGATCCAGCGTGCGGATCAGCCATTCCTCCAGCCCGTTGACGTAGCAGCGCACATCGCGCGCCGGTACCCGCCCATGCGGGCGTTGCAGGTCCAGCAGCACGTAGGCGGTGCGCTGGCCCGGCCCGTGATAGGTCCATTGGCCGCCCCGCCCGGCGGCGAAGCTGGGGAAGCGGCCGGGATCGCGCAGTTCCTCCGGCTTGGCCGAGGTGCCGGCGGTGTAGAGCGGCGGATGCTCGACCAGCCAGACCAGTTCGCCCGCCGTGCCGGCCCGGATCGCCGCCACCCGCGCGGCCATCGTGGCGAGCGCGTCCGGGTACGCTGTCAGCCCCTCCGCGATGCGCCATTCCAGCGGGGGCGACGCCACGTCGTTCTCGGTCATTGATGGCTCCGGAATCATCGGCTATACCCCGCCGCCTCGGGCGCTCGACGCGCCCGCTACCGATGTGCGGTCGTGGCGGAATGGTAGACGCGCAAGCTTGAGGTGCTTGTAGGAGCAATCCTGTGGAGGTTCGAGTCCTCTCGACCGCATTCAACTGATCCAGATGTCATTGCACCGCACCGGTTGCGGGCTTAATCCCTCCCCTCCCATCCTGACGGATGCGCGGTAGGGGACAGATGGCGATGGACGACGATTTTCGTAAGGCGGCGCTCGATTACCACCGGCTGCCCCGCCCGGGGAAGCTGGCGGTCGAGCCGACCAAGCGCATGGCCACCCAGCGCGATCTGTCGCTCGCCTATTCCCCCGGCGTCGCCGCGGCCTGCGAGGAGATCGTCGCCGATCCGGACACCGCCTACGACTACACCGTCCGGGGCAATCTGGTCGGGGTGATCACCAACGGCACCGCCGTGCTCGGCCTCGGCAATATCGGCGCGCTCGCCTCCAAGCCGGTGATGGAGGGCAAGGCGGTCCTGTTCAAGAAGTTCGCCGGGATCGACGTGTTCGACATCGAGGTGGACGCATCCGACCCGGCTTTGTTCTGCAATGTGGTCGCGGCGCTGGAGCCGACCTTCGGCGCCATCAACCTGGAGGACATCAAGGCCCCCGAGTGCTTCTACATTGAGGAGGAGCTGAAGAAGACCATGAACATCCCGGTCTTTCACGACGATCAGCACGGCACGGCGATCATCTCCTCGGCCGCGCTGATCAACGCGCTCCTTTTGGTGGATAAGAAGATCGAGCAGATCAGGATCGTGGTCAACGGCGCAGGCGCGGCCGGCATCGCCTGCGCCAACCTGGCCATCGCCCTGGGAGCCCGGCAGCCAAACGTCTTCATGTGCGACACCAAGGGGGTCATCTTCAGGGGACGCAGCGAGGGAATGAACCCCTACAAGGAGCGTCTCTCGGTGGAGACCGAGCTGCGCACCCTCGAGGAGGCCATGCAGGGGGCGGACGTGTTCATCGGCGTGTCCGCCAAAGGCGCGGTGACGCCGCAGATGGTGCGCGGCATGGCCAAGGACCCGATCATCATGGCCATGGCCAACCCGGACCCGGAGATCACCCCGGAAGAGGCACTCTCGGTCAGAAGCGACGTGATCATGGCCACCGGCAGGTCCGACTACCCGAATCAGGTCAACAACGTGCTGGGCTTCCCCTTCATCTTCCGCGGCGCGCTCGACGTGCGCGCCAGCACCATCAACGAGGAGATGAAGAAGGCGGCGGTGGTGGCCCTGGCCGAGTTGGCCCGCGAGGAGTGCCCGGATTCGGTGTGCCGCGCCTACGGCAACCAGAAGTTCTCCTTCGGCCGCAACTACATCATCCCCAA
>PKWQ01000248.1 GCA_003133265.1 Acetobacteraceae bacterium | reverse complement strand
CGTTCCTCGCCGAGCGACAGCCGCATGCCCGTCGCGTGCCAGCGCGACTGGCTGAGCCGCCCGAGCAGCCCGAGCACCGCCGGCACGGATGCCGCCGGCACGCCGGTTCGCGCCGTATCGCCGCCACCCAGCAGCCGGGCCATGATGCGGGTGGTTTCGCTGTTCGTCCGCTCGGCGACGATCTTGCGCGGCGTCGTGGGGGCGATGCGGCCGCTGCGCTCGCCGACCAGGAACGTCGAGACGAAGCAGGCATGCGGCGCCTCGCCGGGTGCCAGTTCGAACACCAGGCGCTGGCGCTCCTCCGGCTGCGGGGCCGCGAGGGTATCGAGGAAGTTTTTCTGCTGCGGCTTGCGCAGCGCCGGGTAGCGGTCCAGTGCCGCCAGCGATCCGGCGGCCAGATGCGCGCAGGCCTTCTGGCCGCAACTGCAATTGAGCTGGAATACCACCCGGTTCCCGAAGAACGATGGGGCGATGCTGCCGGTGTGGCGCAACCCCAGATGCTCCACGACCACGGAGATCCCGGTGTCTTGCAGGCTGACCTCGACCGCCCCGAGCAGGACGAGGGTACGGCCTCTGGTAAGCGCGCGCGCGTCGAAGACGCGGCCGAGATCGTCGGACGAGAACGGCGTCAACATCAGGACAGCGGAACTTTCGGTGAGATTGGCGGGCTTGGCT
Organism: Acetobacteraceae bacterium; assembly: GCA_003133265.1. Classification (GTDB taxonomy): domain Bacteria; phylum Pseudomonadota; class Alphaproteobacteria; order Acetobacterales; family Acetobacteraceae; genus PALSA-911. The sequence continues at coordinate 16,594 of PKWQ01000248.1, read as the reverse complement.
GGCGGTTGCGGCCCGGAATCCGGGGGGCCGTGATCATACCCTAAATTTGCGGCTGTGTGTCGTTAATGATCGGCCGGCACGACGGTATAAGCGCGGTTGCCGCCGGGCTACCGGCTGGTATGCTCCGCGCCAGGTTCGCCGGGACCGCTTGGGAGGAATACAGCATTGTCAGCCTTCATTTTCGCCCCGCCGCCGGCCTCGCCCGCAGCCGAGGCGCTGCGTCTGGAAATCCGCGACTTCCTGAAGACGGAGATGACCCGCTACACCCCGCGCGAGAGGGCGGAGAGCTGGAACGGCTATTCCCCGGAATTCAGCCGCAAGATGGGCGAACAAGGCTGGATCGGCATGTCCTGGTCGAAGGAGTATGGCGGGCATGCGCGCACCTCGCTGGAACGCTACGTGGTGCTGGAGGAGATGCTGGCCGCCGGCGCGCCGGTCTCCGCGCACTGGATCGCCGACCGCCAATCCGGCCCGCTGATCTTCCGCAAGGGCACCGAGGAGCAGAAGCGCGACATCCTGCCCAGGATCGCCCGTGGCGAGGCGTATTTCTGCATCGGCATGAGCGAGCCCGATACCGGGTCCGACCTCGCCTCCGTGCGGACGCGCGCGGCCCCGGTGCAGGGCGGCTATCTGGTGAACGGGACCAAGGTCTGGACCTCGTTCGCGCATAAATCGACCCACATGATCCTGTTCTGCCGCACCGGCGCGCCCGACTCGTCGGACCGGCACGGCGGCGTCANNCCCCCGGCATCAAGATCAGCCCGATCTACGCCCTGACCGGTGAGCACCATTTCAACGAGGTGGTGTTCCAGGACGTGTTCCTGCCGCAATCGGCGCTGCTTGGTCGCGAGGGCGACGGCTGGAACCAGGTGACGAGCGAGCTGGCGCTGGAGCGCAGCGGGCCGGAACGGTTCCTGTCGTCCTTCACCCTGCTGGTGGAGCTGATCCGCGCGCTGGGGCCGAACCCGTCCACGCACGCGCAGATAGCGATCGGGCGGCTGTCTTCGCACATCATGACGCTGCGGCGGCTGTCGCGCTCGGTGGCGGGGATGCTGCAAGCCGGCGAGAACCCGGCGGTGCAGGCCGCGCTGGTGAAGGATCTGGGAGCGCTGGTCGAGCAGGAAATCCCCGAGATCGCCCGGCTGCTGGTCGAGGCCGAGCCGCAGGCGGAATCGACGCAGAACTACATCGCCGTGCTGACCCATGTGATGATGCACGCGCCGTCGTTCAGCTTGCGCGGCGGCACGCGCGAGATATTGCGCGGCATCATCGCGCGCGGCCTCGGGCTGCGCTGAGTTTCACCACGCCTTCAAAGGAGCTTTTCCGCCATGACCGATACCGTGCTGTACGAGCAGGACGGCGCGATCGTCACGATCACGCTGAACATGCCCGAAATCCGCAACCCGATTTCCGAACGGGAGGTGGTGGACGCGCTGGTCGAATATCTCGACCGGATGAACGCGGACAGTTCGGTGCGTGTGGGCATTCTGACCGGCGCGGGCTCGGCGTTTTCCTCCGGCGGCAATGTCCGCAAGATGCGCGACGAGGCCGAGACACGCGCCAAGGCGCCGGCGCTGACGCCGAAATACTACAAGTTCGGCATCCAGCGCATTCCGCTGGCCTTCGAGCGGCTGGACGTGCCGATGATCGCCGCGGTGAACGGCCCGGCGATCGGCGCGGGGCTGGATCTGGCGACGATGTGCGACATGCGGATCGCGGCGGAAAGTGCGAAGTTCGCCGAAAGCTTCGTCAAGGTCGGCATCGTCCCCGGCGACGGCGGGGCGTGGCTGCTGCCGCGCGTGGTCGGCTTCTCCAAGGCCTGCGAGATGGCGCTGACCGGCGATTCGATCGATGCGAAAGAGGCGCTGGCCTGCGGGCTGGTCTCGCGCGTGGTGCCGGATGCGGAGCTGATGACCGAGGCGCGCAAGCTGGCGCAACGCATCGCGGTGAACCCGCCGCACGCGGTACGCATGGCCAAGCGGCTGCTGATGGAAGGCCGGCACACGCGGCTGGACACGCTGCTGGAAATGTCGGCGGCGATGCAGTCGCTGGCGCACGCCACCGCCGACCATCGCGAGGCGGCGACCGCGTTCCTGGAAAAGCGCCGGCCGAACTTCACCGGCGAATGAGCGAAGGCGAGGGGGCGTTCTGCCCCCTCGGCCGTCCTATATGACGTGCTCGGCCCGCAGCCGCGCGATGGTAGCCGTGTCGTAGCCGAGTTCGCCCAGTACCTCGTCGTTGTGTTGGCCGAACGCGGGCGGCGGTGCGTCCACCCGGGCGCCGCCATGCGCGAATTTGAAGGCGGCGACGGGCACGCTGAAACCGCCCTCCACGCCCGGCGCGCTTTCGTGGCGATGCAGGATGTTGCGGGTCTCAAGCTGCGGATCGGCCAGGGCCTCGCGCATCTGCCGCACCCGCCCGGCCGGAACGTGGCGGGCCTGGAAATGCTCCTCCCACTCCGCAGCGGTTTTCGTCAGCAGCGTCTCGGCGATCAGCGCGGCTTCACGGTCATAGTCGGCGTCGCGCGCGTCGTTGCTGGCCTTCGCCATGTCCGGCCGGCCGATCGCCGCCCAGAACCGCTGCTGCTGGCGCACGTTGGACGCGCCCAGCATCACCATGCCTTCCTTGGTGTGACAGGCGCTGGAGATGGAATAATGCTGCGTGTTGCCGTGCGGCTGCGGGTGCGCGCCGTTGCGGCTGTAGCCGGTGACGTGCGAGCTCATCAGAACGATCGCGACATCCAGCATCGCCATGTCGATGCGTTGCCCGCGCCCGGTCTTCTCACGCTGAAACAATGCCGTCGCCAGGGCGAAGGCGCCCATCGTGCCGGTGGCGTAGTCGATCGCCGGCGAGCCGAGCTTGACCGGGTTCACCTCCTTGGTCCCGGTCATCGCCATGATGCCGGAGGTCGTCTGGATCACGTGGTCGTAGGCGGTCATCTGTCCGCGCGGGCCATGCTGGCCGAAAGCAGACATCGAGGCGTAGATCAGCCTCGGGTTGATCTTCGCCATGTCCTCGTAACCAAGTCCCAACGCCTCGAACGCGCCGGGGCGGTAGTTCTCCACCATCACGTCGGCGGTCGCCACCAGCTTCTTCAGAACCTCGCGCCCGGCGGCAGATTTCAGATCGAGGGTGATGGAGCGCTTGTTCGACGCCTGGGTGAGGAAACCCGTACCCATCAGCTTGTGATTGAGGTCGTGGTCGGTGCCGGATTCGCGGCTTTGATCGGGCTCGGCGGGATGTTCCACCTTGATCACGTCCGCGCCGAGCAGCCCGAGCTGGTAGGCCGCGAACGGGCCGGCCAGCACGTGGGTGATGTCGATCACGCGGATACCCTCGAACGGGCGGGTCATGGACGTCTCCAGTTGTTTTCCCGACGGTGCCGCCTTGTCGGAAACGCGTCAACACGCTTGGATGCGGCTAACCCGCAGGAGGATGCGCAATGTCGGTCGAACTGATCATCGAGGGCCCAATCGCCAAGGTCGTGCTCAATCGGCCGGAAAAGCTGAACGCGCTGACCTGGGAAATGCGTATGCAGCTTTGCGACTATTTCGAGCAGATCCGCTACAACGACGACATCCGCGCGGTGATCGTGACCGGGGAGGGCACCTCGTTCTGTGCCGGGGCGGATATCGACCGAATGGGCGATTCCGACATCCGCGCCGCGCGCCTGCGTCTGCAACGGGGCAGCCACACCTATATCCGCCATCTGCATGCGATCGAGAAGCCGGTGATCGCGGCGGTGCGCGGCAACGCCGTCGGTGTGGGCTGGTCGATCGCGCTCGCCTGCGACATCGTGGTGGCGTCCGAGGATGCGCGCTTCTCGCAGATTTTCCGCCGCATCGCGCTCGGCCCGGATGGCGGGGCGATCTGGTTCCTGACCCACCGGCTGGGCATGAACCGGGCGAAGGAACTGGTCTATTCGGCGCGCTTCGTGCCGGCGGAGGAGGCGCTGTCGCTCGGTCTGGTCAATTTCGTTGTCCCCGGCGATCAGCTGATGGCGAAGGCGGAGGAATTGGCGGCGGATTACGCCTCCGGCCCGACCTTCGCCTTCGGCATGGCGAAGAAACTGTTTCACATGGCGTCTAGCCCGACGCTGGAGGACTACCTGGAACTGGAGAATATGGTGCAGCCGCAACTGAACCACTCCGCCGATCACCAGGAAGGCAAGAAGGCGTTCCGCGAGAAGCGGAAGCCGAATTTTGTCGGACGGTAGGTTTCAGCCGGGCATCGGTACGTAAGAACGGCGGTGGCATCGCGCCACCGCCGTTCCCCGCTAACCGACAGCTAAAGGTTCAGATCGCGTCCCAGGCATAGACGTCACGGGTGCGCTCCAGCGGCGTGAAGTTCGGCAGGAAGGCCGGCAGTATCTGCTCGGCCATCGTCGAGGGCGTCCAGCCCTCGCTGCGGTGCATGGTGCGGATCGGGCGCGGCTGACTGTAGAGATAGACCTCGTTGCCGCGCGCGCCCAGGATCTGCCCGGACACCTTGGCCGCGGCGTCGGAGGCGAGGAACGCCGCCAGCACCGCCACCTGGTCCGGACGGGTCTTCGCCGCGCGGGCCTGCAGCACGCTTTCGTCCTGGCCGGGGATGCTCTCGATCATGCGGCTGAACGCATGCGGGCCGATGCAGTTGGAACGAATATTGTAGCGCTGCATGTCCATCGCGATGGAGCGCGACAGACCGGCGATGCCGAGCTTGGCGGCGGCGTAGTTCGCCTGGCCGATGCTGCCGATCAGGCCGGAGGTGGAGGTCATGTGCACGAACGCGCCCGAGAGCTGCTTGCGCATATACGGGATCGCGGCGCGGCTGACATTGAAGGCGCCATAGAGATGCACCTTGATCACCGCGTCGAATTCTTCCGGCGACATATAGTGGAACATGCGGTCGCGCAGGATGCCGGCGTTGTTCACCACGATGTCGATATGGCCGAACTTGTCGATCGCGGTCTGCACGATCTTCTGCGCCGAACCCCAATCCGCCACGCTGTCGGTGCAGGCGACGGCTTGGCCCTGGCCGTGCAGCGCCTCGATCTCGGCTACCACCTGCTGCGCCGGCGTGCTGTCGAAGCCCTGGCCGTCGACCGCCGCGCCGACGTCGTTGACAACCACTTGCGCGCCTTCCGCGGCCATGGCCAGCGCGATGGCGCGTCCGATGCCGCGACCCGATCCGGTGACGACGGCAACCTTTCCCTCAAGTAGTCCGGCCATGTTCGTTTTCCTCCTGACGATGACGATTTTAGTGTTCCGGGGAGAATGCGTCAGGCCCGGGCCTGTGTCATCCTCCTTTCCGCAAATAGTGGAGGGCGTGATGGATCTGGGTTTTCTGGGCTTGGGCAATATGGGCGGCGCCATCGCCGAGCGGCTGGCGGACGCGGGCGCGAAGCTGCACGTGTTCGATCCCGATCAGGCGCGCGTCGCGCCGTTCATCGACCGTGGCGCCAGGGGCTACGGTTCGCCGGCCTCGGTGGCCGCGGTGGCGCCGGTGGTGTTCGCCTGCCTGCCGTCGGCGGAGATCAGCGCCAGGGTGGCCGGCGAACTGGCCGCCGAGCCCGGACGGATGGCCATCTATGTGGAGATGTCCACCATCGGCAGCCGCACGCTGAAATCCATCGCCGAGAGCCTTGGCGAGCGCGGCGTTACCGTGGTGGACAGCCCGATCAGCGGCGGACCGAGGGGCGCGCGGGCCGGCACGCTGGCGGTGATCACCGCCGGGCCGCCGGACGCGCTGGCGGTGGTGAAGCCGTGGCTGGAGAAGATCGGCAAGACCGTGTTCGTGCTCGGCGAAAAGCCCGGACAGGCGCAGCTGATGAAGCTGGTCAACAACCTGATGAACGCCGCCAACATGGCGACCGCGTTCGAGGCGCTGGTGCTCGGCGCCAAGGGCGGGCTCGATCCCGACATGATGGTGCGGGTGGTCAACGTCTCCTCCGGCCGCAGCGCCGCGACCGAGACCAAGGTGCCGCAATCGGTGCTGACCGGCAGCTTCGATTTCGGCTCGCGGCTGGTGATCATGCTCAAGGACGTCATACTTGGATTGCAGGAAGCGCATGACCTGGGCGTGCCGATGTGGGCGCACGAAACGGTGGGCCAGCTCTGGCGCTTCGCGGTGGATCAGGGGATGGGCGATGAGGATTTCACCTCGCTGATCAAGGTGATGGAACGCTGGGCCGGGGCGGAGGTGCGCAGCCGGGCGTAGCCGCGATCCACGACTTTGACAGGTATTGGCCCGCTGCCCAGACTGCGCCCGGAACGAGCCAGGGGATGACGGGAATGCAGATCGAGAATGCCACGCCGCGACCGATCGCAGCCATCGGCTTCGTGGGGCTCGGCGTGATGGGAGAGCCGATGTGCGGCCATCTGGCGCGCCGCTCCGGGCTGAAGATCATGGCGCACGATCTGCGCAACGAGCCGCTGGAGCGCCTCGCCGCCGACGGGGTGCGCGGGGCCAGCCTGGCGGATATCGCGGATGGCTGCGATCTGATCCTGCTGTCGCTGCCCGACGGGCGCGCGGTGAGTGCGGTGCTGTCCGAGATCGAGCCGCGCCTGCGTCCGGGACAGGTGGTGGTGGATACCAGCACCTCGCCGGTGGCGATGACGCGCGAGATCGGTGCGCGGCTCGCGGCCAAGGGCATCGCCTTCGCCGACGCGCCGATTGCCCGCACGCGGGATGCAGCGGCGCGCGGCGAATTGTCCATCATGGTCGGCGCCACCGATGTGGTGTTCGCGCATGTGCGCGGCGTGCTGGAGACGATGGGAACCGACGTGACCCATTGCGGCCCGGTGGGGTCGGGGCAGGTGGTGAAAATCCTGAACAACATGCTGCTGTTCCAGAATGTCTGCGCGCTGGCCGAGGCGATCGCCGTCGCGCGGCGCAACGGTGTGGCGCCGGAGATGCTGCTGGCGACGGTGGCGAAAGGCTCGGGCGACAGCTTCGCGCTGCGCAACCACGGCATGAAGGCGATGCTGCCCAAGAATTTTCCGCTGCGCGCCTTCTCCACCCGCTACGCGATGAAGGATTTGTCCTACGCGCTGGAGATGGCGCGGACGGCGGGGCTCGATCTGGAAGGCGCGCAACTGACGATGCGGCGGCTGCAGGCGTCGGAGGCAGCGGGCCACGGCGACGAATATTTCCCCACCCTGCTGCACCTGATCGATCCTGCCTGAGGAGCGTGCGATGAGCGGATTCCCCGAGGCATTGCGCTGGCGCAGCGCCTGCGTGATCGACCCGGTGCTGCGCGCCTGGGCCGGGCCGTGGTCGGTCTGCTTCGGGGTGCGCTGTGGTGGGAAGCTGACCAGCTTCGCCTTCGCCGACGGGGTGATCGTCGGGGTGGAGGGTACGCCGCAATTCGTGCTGTCGGCCCCGGTGTCGGTCTGGGACAAGTTCCTGCTGGCGGTCCCGCCCCGGTATCATCATGCGATCTTCGCCATGCGGATGCGGGTGCCGGGGTTCGCCATCGAGGGCGACGAGCTGGCGTTCGCGCAGTTCTGCCACATCGCGCGCCGGGTGCTGGAGATCGGCAAATGGCTGGCATTGGGCAATGGCCCACCCGCGCCGGTATCGCTGCGGCCCGCGCTCGGCGACTGGCCGGCGCCGGCGCCGACCGGTGGCTACGTGAAGGTGCGCGTCGGGGCGACGGAGTATGCCATCTATCACGAAACCGCCGGGCAGGGCCGGGACGTGCTGTGCCTGCACACCGCCGGCGCCGACGGGCGGCAGTTCCACCGGCTGATGGCGGATGCGCGGATCACCGGCACGCATCGGCTGGTGGCGTTCGATCTACCCTGGCACGGCAAATCGCCACCGCCGGCGGGCGGGATTCCCGGCTCCTGGCGGCTGAACACCGATCTTTACGTTGATCTGATCATGGGCTTCATCGCCGCCGCCGGGCTGAACAAGCCGGTGGTGCTCGGTGCCTCGATGTCCGGGGAGATCTGCCTGGAACTGGCCTACCGTCACCCCGACGCGTTTGCCGCCATCATCGCCTGCGAGGCGAGCGAAAAGATCGAAGGCCGCAAGGTCGGCTGGGCGAACGATCCCAGGGTGAACCAGGCTTTTTTCATCCCCGAATGGATATCGGGCCTGATGGCGCCGCAGAGCCCGGCGGAACCGGCGCTGGACGTGGCCTGGGGCTATGCCCAGGGCGGCCCGCATGTGTTCGCCGGGGACATCGAGTTCTATTCCGGCGACTGGGATGCGCGCGAGCGGGTCGGGCGGATCGACACCAACATCTGCCCGCTGTTCATGCTGACCGGCGAATATGATTATTCCTGCACCGCCGAGCACTCCGCCGCGACGGCGGCGAAGATACCGGGCGCGCGGTTCCAGGTGATGCAGGGCATCGGACATTTCCCGTTCGCGGAGAACCCGCGACTGTTCGCCGAGTATCTGCTGCCGATCCTGCGAGAGCTGCCGGCGGGGTGACGGCGGGCACCGCCCGCCGCCCTGTCCTCAAACCCGCTCGAAGATCGCCGCGATGCCCTGGCCGCCGCCGATGCACATGGTCTCGAGGCCGAACTGCCCGTCGCGAGCGGTCAGGCCGTTGAGCAGTGTCGTGGTGATGCGGGCACCGGTGGAGCCGAACGGGTGGCCCAGGGCAATCGCGCCACCGTGGACGTTGAGCTTGTCGGGGTCGATGCCAAGGTCGTCCATCGACGCCAGCACCTGCACGGCGAACGCCTCGTTGATCTCGACCAGGTCCATGTCGTTCATGGACATGCCCGCTCGCGCCAGCGCCTGACGAGAGGCCTCCACCGGGCCCAGGCCCATGATCTCCGGGGACAGAGCGGTCAGGCCGGTCGACACGACGCGGGCAAGCGGGGTGAGACCCAGCTCGCGGGCCTTGGTGTCGCTCATGACCACGACTGCGGCCGCGCCGTCGTTGAGCGGGCAGCAGTTGCCGGCGGTGATGGTGCCGTTCTCGCGGAACACCGGCTTGAGCGCTGAGACGGCTTCGAGCGTGACGCCGGCGCGCGGGCCGTCGTCGGTGGAGACCACGGTGCCGTCCGGCGTGGTGATCGGAGTGATCTCGCGTGCGAAGAAGCCATCGGCAATGGCCTTTTCGGCGCGGTTCTGGCTACTGACGCCCCATTCGTCCTGACGAGCCCGGGAGATGCCGCGCAGCGTCGCGACATTCTCGGCGGTCTGACCCATCGCGAGATAGACGTCGGACATCAGCCCAAGCTCGCGTGGGTCGGTCCACCGGCTGTTGTCGATGGCCATCTGGGCGTTGCGGGCCTGGGTCTTCGCGAACTTCGGGTTCTGGCTCTCGGCCATGGCGCCGCCCGGACCGGCGAAGTCCTTGTAGCGCGATACACACTCCACGCCGCCGCTGATGAAGATCTCACCCTCGCCGGCCTTGATCGCGTGGAAGGCCATCCGGGTGGTCTGCACCGAGGACGCACAGAAGCGGTTGACCGTGGCGCCGGGCAGGTGGTCGAAACCGGCCAGGATCGCCACGACGCGGGCCATGTTCGCGCCCTGCTCACCCGACGGCTCGGCGCACCCGAGATAGAGGTCGTCGATGAGCTTGGGGTCCAGGCCGGGGATCTTGGCCAGGGCCGCGGTCACAACGGCAGCCGCCAGGTCATCCGGGCGGATGTCCTTGAGCGAGCCTTTGAACGCCCGGCCGATGGGGCTACGCGCGGTGGAGACGATGACGGCTTCGGACATGGTTCCTCGTTCCTTTGTGGACAGCTCAAGGGCTTGTTGGCACCACTCAAACAGATTGAGCCGGCCGACGACAGCGCCGGCGGGACCCGCCGTTGATGTTCGCCGTTGATGTTATTGCGGTGAAGGGGTTTTCGGGGTGTGGGCTTCGTCTCCTGCCGTATCCGATGACGAGCCTGGTATGCCGGCTGGCTGGAGGCGGCGCAGGACCATGGCCCAGCGTCCCCGGGGACCACCTTGTTGACCCCCGACCGCCGTCGCGCTCACTTCGGTGCCGGCGTCACGGACTGCTTGCACGGCAGCCACCGCCACGGGGTCGACACGTGCGGCGCGACGGATGTCCGGACGGTGATCCGTCGGGTCCGTCCACAGGCCCAGGGCGTCGCAGACACTGGGCAGCAGGACAGCGGCCACCCGGGCATAGCCGGCTGGCGACGGGTGGAACCGGTCGTGGCTGAACATCTCGTGTGAGCGCTTGGCGAACTCGCTGCCGAGGAGGTCGCCCAGGGAGACGGTGCGGCCGCCTGCCTCGATCACGGCGACGGTCTGGGCCGCGGCCAGATCGCGACTCCACCGGCGGGCCAGAAGCCGCAGCGGTTGGGCTACGGGCTCGATGGTGCCCAGGTCGGGGCAGGTTCCGACGATGACTTCGCAGTCGGTTGAGCGCAGGGCGCGCACGGTCTGTTCGAGGTGACGCACGGCAATGGACTTGTCGATCCGGTGGGTGACGTCATTGGCGCCGATCAGGATGACGGCGACGTCAGGTTCGGCAACCACGCCCAGCGCGGTGGCGAGCTGTACGCCCAGGCCCGAGGACTCGGCGCCTATGACAGCGACGTTGGTCAGGCGGACCGGTCGTCCGCTCAGCGCTGCGACACCGTTGGCGACGATGGCCCCGACCGTCTGATGTGCCGCGTCCGCGCCCATGCCCGCGGCGCTGCTGTCGCCCAGCACGACGAGCTCGACGGGCTGACCCAGGCCTGCGCCATACAGGGCGTCGTCGTCGGGAGCGCCCTCGAAGGGTTGACCCACGAGGCGTCTGGCCAGCAGCACCTCAGCCTTGAGCACGCCGTAGCCCGCAAGGGTGAGCAGGCCGATTCCGGCAGCCCCGATGCCGCCACCGTAGGCAGCGGTCGCCGCAATCTTGCGTGCCCGTCGCGCCCTACCCATGCTTGTCTGCCCTTCGCCGTCGCGTCGCCCTCGATGCCAGGTGGTGTCCTCCCACCACGGTAACGAGGTCACCCATGGCTTTGTCCCGAATCCGACCATCGACCACGGTGGAGGCGCCGTCCGGGGACCGGTCCTGAGTCTGAGACCATGACCGGGTGAAATATGCCGAGAACATCGCCGACCTCGTCGGGAACACCCCCCTGGTCAAGCTCAACCGCATCGTCAAGGACGAGGACGGTCGAGATGTCGTGGCCTGCACCATCCTGGCCAAGGTGGAGTACATGAACCCCGGTGGCTCGGTCAAGGACCGCATCGCCGTTCGGATGATCGACGCGGCCGAGGCCTCCGGTGAGCTCAGGCCCGGCGGCACCATCGTCGAGCCGACCTCGGGCAACACGGGGGTGGGGCTGGCTCTGATCGCCCAGCGCCGCGGATACAAGTGCATCTTCGTCTGCCCCGACAAGGTGAGCGAGGACAAGCGCAACGTCCTCAAGGCCTACGGCGCCGAGGTCATCGTGACCCCCACCGCGTTGCGGCCCGAACACCCTGACTCCTACTACTCGGTCAGCGACCGGCTGGCCAAGGAGATCGAGGGCGGTTGGAAGCCCGACCAGTACTCCAACCCTGAGGGCCCCAACAGCCACTACCTGTCCACAGGTCCCGAGATCTGGGCCGACACCGATGGCCTGGTCACGCACTTCATCGCGGGCATCGGCACCGGCGGCACGATCACCGGCACGGCCCGCTACCTGCTCGAGGTCTCGGCCGATCGCCCGAGCGGCCGAGTGCAGATCGTCGGCGCCGACCCCGAGGGCTCGGTCTACTCGGGTGGCACGGGCCGCCCCTATCTCGTCGAGGGGGTGGGCGAGGACATGTGGCCGCTCGCCTACGATCCGTCCGTCGTTGACGAGGTCATCGCCGTGTCGGACGCCGAGTCGTTCGCGATGACAAGGCGACTGGCGCTCGAAGAGGGACTCCTCGTCGGAGGGTCCTGCGGTATGGCGGTCGTCGCAGCCCTTCGCGCGGCACGTGACCTGCCGGCGGACGCGGTCGTGGTGGTCCTCCTACCCGACGGCGGTCGTGGCTACCTGTCCAAGATCTTCGACGACACCTGGATGGCGTCCTACGGCTTCATCCACCAGGACGGTGGACGTACGGTCGGGGAGGTGCTCACGGCCAAGGTCGGAGACCTGCCGACGCTCGTGCACACGCACCCCACCGAGACCGTTCGCGACGCCATCGAGATCCTGCGTGAGTACGGCGTCTCGCAGATGCCTGTGGTCAACGCGGAGCCGCCGGTGGTGCTCGGGGAGGTTGTCGGCTCGGTCAGTGAACGCGACTTGATGACAGCACTGTTCGCCGGCACGGCCCTTCTCGCCGATCCCGTTTCCAAGCACATGAGCGCGACCCTGCCACTGGTCGGTTCGGGTGAGCCGGTATCAGCCGCTCGCCACATCCTGGAGACCGAGGATGCGTTCCTGGTCATCAACGACGGCAAGCCGGTGGGGGTCCTCACCCGGGCCGACCTGTTGGGCTTCCTGGTCGACTGAGGGCGGATTCTCCGTCGGGGTTCTGGTGACCTGGCGGTCAGGCTGACTGCCGGGACCACCGGGCCGCGAACGTGGACAGGGCGAAGCCCACGAGCACGCAGACGGTGTTCTGGATGGGATCGACCGGCACGAACAGCAGCACGCTGCTGCCGTGGGGTGCGGGCAGAAGGCCGCTCGCGACATGTCCCAGGAGCCCGAACGAGGCCAGGGCGGCTCCCATCCCGGAGCCGATCGTCGCCAGGATGACGTGGGCTGTTCCGGGGGGCCCGGGTTCTTTGTCCCGCCGGCCGGATGACTGGCTCGATGCCTTCGTCGCTTTGGCTTGTCTCCCGCGCTCGAGCGGAGAGAGCAGGGTCGCGACCACGGACAGGACCAGGGCCAGAGCGAGCAGCCAGAACGGTCTGGTCAGCCACCAGAGGCCCGATCCGGCGACGGGTGGGTCGATGCCCAGGCCGAACAGGGCCAGGAACGCGGAGACCAGCACCGACAGGTGCCACAGGTAGACGGTCATCGCCATCGAGGCGAACCGGACGACCGCCGCCCACGGCGCGGGGCGCTGGAGCCATCGAGATACCCGGTCGCGAACCAGCATCGCGATCGCAGTCTGTGCGACGGCGAGCACCAGCAGGCAGATCGTTGGGGGAGTCATGTTGGAGGTTTCGTCCGGCAGACCCACCATGCTCACGGGGTAGGGCCCCACGACGTCAACACCGCCAGCACTCCGAACGACCCTGCCACGGTGGCCCACAGAGTGGCTCGAGTCAGCCGCGCGAGGTAGCCGTCGGCATAAAGGAATCCGAGCTGTTGGGCGAAGAGCCAGACGATCGCGAGGTTGAGGTAGCCGACGCTCTCCATCCCTCTGCCCAGACGGAACCAGTCAACGACGATCGCCCCGACTATCAGCGCTGCCAACACCATTCGTGGGCTGAGCGCATGCCAGGCCGCCATCGCCGGCGCCAGAGCGGTCACGGCGACGTAGACGCCGAGGAACCACAGCGGTTGCCCCAGCAGTAGGCCGATGACGTCGACACGGTCCTGGCTCAGGCCCAGGGCGGCTGCGGCCGGCAGGGCGAGGTGCCAGAAGAGGACGAAGACGAGGGTTGGCCGGAGCAGCCGGACGAACCGGCCCTGAAGGTACTCGGAGTAGCCGACCCCGCGACGACGCAGGCTGCGCCAGACCGTGATGTTGGAGAAGCCGCCGGCGATGAAGAACAGAGGCATGACCTGCAGCAGCCACGTGGCCAGCTGCAGTGCCGGGATCGAGGTCAAGGCGTTCGCGCCGATGATGTGGCCGTCCCGGACGACCACCGTCGCCATCAGCCAGTGGCCGAGTACGACGATGAGCAGGCTTCCGGCGCGGACGGCGTCGATGAACCGATCCCGGTCCGGTGCGGTGGCCGCGGAGACCCTCTCGGCGAAGGTGGCCGGTGGCGGATGGACTGGCATGTCCTCATTCTGGCCACCTGGCGGCTCCGACCTACCGGGTTTCGCCCATCCCCAGCAGGGTCAGGACCTGGGCCACCACCATGTTCTCGATCTCCCGGGGGTCGACGCTCTCGTTGGAGGCGTGGATCCGGCTGAGGGCCAGGTCCTCCGCGCCCCACAGCAGGACGTCGGCTGACGGGGCCGCCTTCTTCAGCGTGGCGACGAGCGGGATGGACCCCCCTGACCCGATCTGCTCGACCGGCCGCCCGAACGCGGTCTCGAGAGCGGCGCTGGCCATCCGCACCACTGGTCCGGACATGTCGACGGCGAACGGCCACCCGACCTTCACCTTCTCGACGTCCACGACCACGTTCCAGGGCGCCACCGAGCGCAGGTGCCCCATCAACGCCTCGAGCTCATGGTCCGCATCGGCCCCGGGGACGATCCGCATCGAGACCTTTGCCGTGGCTTCGGGGATCAGCACGTTGGACGCATCGTGCACCGACGGGGCGTCGATGCCGATAACTGTTGCGGAGGGCTTGGACCACAGGCGCGACGCCAGTGTGCCGCTACCGACGAGGTCCACCCCGTCGAGAACTCCGGAGCTCTCGCGGTATGCCGGTTCGTCGAAGTCAGCTCCCGCCCACTCGCCCGCGGTGACCCCGGGAACGATGGTGTTCCCCTTCTCGTCGTGCAGCGTGGCCAGCATGTGGATCAGCGCGACCAGCGCGTCCGGTGCTGCGCCGCCGAACAGTCCCGAGTGCACGGGGTGGTCCAGCGTGCGGACCCGTAGCGTGCAAGACACGTCACCGCGCAGAGCCGTGGTCAGCGCGGGGCGACCAACCTCCCGGTTCCCCATATCCGCAATGACGAACGCGTCGCAGGCGAACAGCTCTGGGTTGGCGTCGACGTAGTCCTCGAGGTGGCTGATCGTCTCCTCCTCGCCCTCGACGAGGATCCGCACGCCCACCGGGAGGCGCCCGGCGAGCGCGCGCATCGTGCCCGCGTGGATGACCAGTCCGCTCTTGTCGTCGGCAGCCCCGCGACCGTAGATACGGCCGTCGTCCTTGCTCGTCGCCGTCCAGGGGTCGGTGTCCCACCCCTGCTCGAGGGGAGCGGGTTGGACGTCGTAATGCGCGTACAGCAGAACGGTCGGGCTGCCGGCGGGACCCGGCACGTCGGCATATACGGCAGGGTAGCCACCGGGGATCTCGAGGAGCCGAACACCCTCGACACCGGATGCCCGGAAGAGCTCCAACACCGCTTCGGACATGTGGTGCACCGGCGCGGGCGGAAAGCCGGGGAAGGCGATCGACGGGATGGCGACCAGGGCCTCCAGCTCGGCCAGGAGGTCTGGCATCAGCCCCTCGACCGTGGAGCGCACGGTGTCGGCGTCGAGTCGGGTGCCGGAGTTCTCGGTCATCTCTGGGTCTCCTTGTTGGGTAGCACAGGGGTCTGGACGATCACACGACCAACGGCTGTGCAGGCCCGTTGTCGCGTCGCGTCGACACGGTGACGGTGAACTTGGCGTTGCGACCCACGACCCTGGTCGGCCCGACTGCGCGGTTCAGCTGTCCGTCATAGGCGAGGTGGAAGTTGAACACGGTCCACAGCTCGCCACCCGGCACCAGCACTCGTCCGGCTGCGTCGAACAGCTTCAGGGCAGCTCCGGCATGCACCGAGGTGCCGAGGTGGAACGGCGGGTTGCACAGGATCAGGTCCACGCTGGCATCGGGGAGGGTCGACATCGCGTCATCGCGCAGAACCCACACCTGCGCGATCAGCTCGTTGGCGGCCGCGGTGGCGGCGGCGGATGCCACGGCGGCCGCCGACTGGTCGGTGGCGAGCACGTTCAGCATCGGGCGGGCCCGGGCGAGAGCGGCGGCGATGACGCCGGTGCCACAGCCGAGGTCCACGGCGCTAGCGGCAGTTGGGTTCATGCGGTCGAGAAACTCCAGGAGGAACCGGGTCCCCACATCGACCTTTGTCCCGGCGAACGCCGCGCCATGGGCACAGACCCACAGGTTGAGATCGGCGTGGTGCTGTCGCAGTGGGTAGTCCGTCGGGCCGGCACGAAACTCTGGCAGGGGGTCGCTGACCATCAGGACGCGCGACTTCTGCTGCGCCAGGGACGCAGTCACCGAGGCGAAGCGGTCGCCGAGCGTGTCGTTCATGCTGCGGGTCATGTGCTTGACACGGCCACCGAGGAACACCTTGACGTCGGCGTCCGCTTGGGCGGCGGCAAGCTGTGCAATCTCACGGAGCGCGTCAAGACCTTTGGGGAGCTGGCCGATGATGACCGTGGCCCCGGTGAAGAGCTCTGAAGTCATGGGCAAGTGCCGGAACCGGCCGGCCATCTCGACCCGGATCGCGTTGTGCGCCAACGCCTGCTCGCCGGTGATGGGGTCCTGATGCACTCGGACGTCCTGGGCACCATGCAGCGCAATCGCGCCCAGTGTCATGGCGCCGTATCGGTCTCCCACAACGACGACGCAGCCGGCCGGCGCAGCCTCGATGGCTGGGCCAGCCTCGGCGAGGACGAGCCGATCAGTGGCGTCGACAGCCACGAGGTTGTCGGCCTCGAGGTCGGGAAACCGACGAAGAGCCTTGAAGTCAAAGGCGTTGCTCACTGAGGTGGCAGGTCAGCTCGGCGGGAGGACGTCCGTCTGGGCGGGGACTGTGTCCTGGCTCAACAGGCTGACCGGGCAGGTCATGCCATTCGGGCCGTGGTTGCAGTAGCCGCCGGGGTTCTTGTGCAGGTATTGCTGGTGGTAGTCCTC
>PKWQ01000368.1 GCA_003133265.1 Acetobacteraceae bacterium | reverse complement strand
GGAGCGTGGTGGCGGGCGACGGGACGACGACAACCGCGACCGTGACGCCGATTGCGGGCTACAGCTCGCCGCTGACCTTGAGCTGCAAGGTGGCGGCGGGAGCGGCGGCAGCGGCTCCGGCCTCGACCACCACGTCGGCGATCTTGGTCGGCGGCGCAACCGTGGCGATCACGAAGTCGCGGTCGGCGATGGCCGGCCGCGTGCCCTCGGTGCCCGTCAGGCTGTGCCAACGCACGGTGTCGTTGAAATNNACGTTCAGCACGCCGCCGCGCTTCAGGCCGGGGCTGGCGAGCTCGTTGTCGAAATGCACCGGCACCGTCACGCGGACCGGCTCGCCGCTGGCAAGCCGCTGGAAATCGACATGTTCGGGCGCGTCGGTGACGGGGTGGAACTGCACGTCGCGGATCAGCGCGCGGGTCTGTTCGCCCGCCACGTTGATCTCGAACAGGCGGGACTGCCAGCCACCGCGATGCAGTTCGCGCAGCACCGCGCGGGGGTCCAGCGAGATCAGCGTCGCCGGCAGCTTGGCGCCGTAAATGACGGCGGGCACCCTGCCCGCCCTCCGAGTCGCACGCGCCGCCCCCTTACCGGCTCGCGCGCGTGCCTCGGCCTCGATNNGGCAAGGCAAGGCAAGGCAAGGTAAGGCGCGACAGCTACTCCGCCGTGGTGCCGGCCGTCATCCGCTTGATGGTGCCGGTGGTGCTATAGCCCTGCTCCAGGTCCACCAGCGTCACCACGCCGCCCCAGCCCTGCACCAGATCGGCGCCGACCACCTGCTCCACCGTGTAGTCCGCGCCCTTCACCAGCACGTCCGGCCGCAGCGCGCGGATCATCTCCAGCGGCGTGTCCTCGTCGAACAGCACCACCAGATCGACCGGCGCCAGCGAGGCCATGACGGTGGCGCGGGCGGTTTCGCTCTGCACCGGCCGGCTCGGCCCCTTCAGCCGCCGCACCGAGGCATCGGTGTTCAGCCCGACGATCAGCCGGTCGCAGGCGGCCCGCGCCTGGGTCAGCAGACGGACATGGCCGGGATGGATCAGGTCGAAACAGCCATTGGTGAACCCGACCCGCAGCCCGCTGTCGCGCCAGGCGGCCACCTGCTCCATCGCCTGCTGCTGGGTGACGATTTTCTGGTCGGTCGCCACCACCTCGCGCAGATGCAGCGCGGCGCGCAACTCCTCGGCGGAGACGGTGGCGGTGCCCTGCTTGGCGACCGAGATACCGGCGGTGATGTTGGCCAGCGCCGCCGCCAAGGGCAGCGCGGCACCGGCGGCGAGTGCGGCGGCCAGTGCCGCGACCAGCGTGTCGCCGGCGCCGGACACATCGGCGACCTCCCGCGCGCGGGTCGGCATGTGCAGCGGCGGGCAGTCGCGGCGGACCAGGGTGAGGCCCTTGGAGGAGCGGGTGACCAGCACCGCGGCACCGCCGGTTTCCGCCAGCGCGGCGGTGCCGGCACGCTCGGCGTCCGCATCCTCGGCGGCGTCGATGCGGGTGGCGGTGCGCGCCTCCGCCTCGTTCGGGGTCAGCACGTCGGCGCCGCGATAGGCGGCGAAATCGTGGCGCTTGGGATCGGCGACCACCAGCCGCCCCGCCGCGCGCGCGCGCGCGATCGCGCTCTCCAGCACCGGATCGCTCAGCACGCCCTTGGCGTAGTCCGACAGCACGACCACCTCGGCCCCGGCAAGCGCGTCACTGAAGCGGTCGAGCAGCAGGGCGGCGGATTGGGTGTCGATCGGTTCGACGGTTTCCTCGTCCAGGCGCAGCAGCTGATGCGCGCCGACCAGGAAGCGGGTCTTCACCGTGGTCGGCCGGCCCGGGATCGCCAGCAACCGGGCCTCGATGCCTGGGGAGGCGGCCAGCAGGGCTTGCACCTCGCTGCCCGCCGGATCGTCGCCGACCACGCCCACCAGGATCGCCCGGCCGCCGAGGCTCGCCACATTGAGCGCCACATTCGCCGCTCCGCCGAGCGTGGCCCGGCTCCGGGTCGGGCGCAGCACCGGGATCGGCGCCTCCGGCGACAGCCGCCCGGCGGTGCCGCTGACATAGCGGTCCAGCACGATGTCGCCGAGCACCAGCACCCGCGCGCCCGCCAGCCGATGGACGATGTCGGCGAGGTCGTGGTCGCTGGGGGCGCGATCCTGGCCATGAGCACGGGGCAAGGCATCGTTCATGCTGGGCATTCCGTCGCGGCCGCGGCCATGGCGCCCTGGGCCGGGCTTGTCAGGGGGCTTGGCTTTATCACGCCGGCCGTCCCGCCGCCAAACACTGGGGAGGCTCAGGGATACGCCCGGACGCCGGCCGCGTTGCCAGCGCCCTGGGTGGCGGTTATCACCGGGCGATGGACGACACCTCCCTGCTGACGCTGGCCGCCGAGCTTGCCCGACACGCCGGCCAGGCGATCCTGGACATTCGCGCGCGCGGCTTCGAGGTAATCCGCAAGGCGGACGCCTCCCCGGTCACCGCGGCCGACCATGCGGCGGAGGCGATCATCGTCGCCGGCCTGCGCGCCGCCGTGCCCGAGATCCCGGTCATCGCCGAGGAAGAAATGGCGGACGGGCGCATCACCGCGCCGGGGCCGGCGTTCTGGCTGGTCGATCCGCTGGACGGCACCAAGGAATTCGCCGCCGGGCGGGACGAGTTCACCGTCAATATCGGCCTGATCCGCGACGGCCGGCCGGTGCTGGGCATCGTCGGCGTACCGGCGCTGGGCGAGATGTTCGGCGGCATCGTCGGCCAGGGCGCATGGAAGCAGACCCAGGCCGGCAAGACCCCGATCCATGTACGCACACCGCCGGCCGAGGGGCTGACGGTGATGGCCAGCCGCTTGCATGCCGCGATGCCGGAGCTACAGGCATTCCTGGCCGGGCGGCACGTCGCCTCGCTGAGCAATATCGGTTCCAGCCTGAAATTCTGCCGCCTCGCCGAAGGGAAGGTGGATCTGTATCCGCGTCTCGGCCGGACGATGGAATGGGACACGGCGGCGGCGCAGGCGGTGCTGGAAGCCGCCGGCGGACGGGTAACGCTGCTGGACGGCACGCCGCTCAGCTACGGCAAGCCCGGCTGGGAAAACCCACATTTCGTGTGCATCGGCGGATAGCCGGCTTTCGTGTGCATCGGCGGATAGCCGGCTTTCATGTACATCGGCGGATAGACGACGCACGCTGCCTTCTCTTACGCGTCCGCCAGCGCGTGGGCACGGGCGAAGGTCGCTTCCCGCGCGGCGCGCACCTGTTCGGCCAGTGCCGACGCCGCCGCCGTGTCGCGCTCCAGGTTGGCGCGGCGCTCGGCGAGCATGGCGCGCATGTTCGCTTCCGACGGGCCACCGGTGACGGTGCGGCGACGGACGTTCTCCGCCGGATCGAGTGCCGCATGCACGGCGGCGGCGGAGATGCCGAGCCCCTTGCCGAACAGCGTCACGGCCGCGCGCTCCAGTTCGTCGGCGGTGATGGCGGTGGCGGGGCGGCCGGCCGCGATCGCCTCGGACACCACCACGGCGACGATGTTGTGCGCCATGCGGAAGGAAAGCCCGGTCTCGCGCACGATCACGTCGGCCAGTTCGGTGGCGGTACCGAAGCCGATCTCGGTCATGTGCAGCATGTGCGCGGGGAACACCTTCAGCGCGCCCAGCACGTCCTCCAGCAGCACCAGCGCGCGCCGGGTGGTGATGGCGGCGTCGGTGACGGGATCGTTCAGCGCGGTCACGCCGTCCGAGACGTCGGCGAAGGCGGTGTTCTTGGAGCAGGCCAGTGCGGCGCTCAGGCAGCCGGTGACGATGCCGGCGGCGCCCTTCAGGTTCTCCAGGCAGGCCGGGTTCTTCTTCTGCGGCATGATCGAGCTGACCGAGCAATGCTGGTCGCCAAGCTCGATGTAACGATATTCGAGCGTGCTCCACGCCTGCAGATCGACCGCGAGGCGGGAGATCGCGGTCATCATCACCGCGAACGCCGCCGCCGCCTCGTGCGCGTCGTCGCGGGAGGAGACCGCATCATAGGCGATCTCCATCAGCCCATCGAAGCCGAGTGCCGCGGTGGTGAATTGCCGGTCCAGCGGAAACGCCGTGGTGGTCAGCGCGCCGGCGCCCAGCGGGTTGCGGTTGGTGCGCCGATAGGCGGCGAGGCAGCGGGAGAAATCCCGCTCCAGCTGATCGCCGAACGCCAGCAGGTAGTAGCCGAACGTCACCGGCTGGGCGTGCTGCCAGTGGGTGAAGCCCGGCATCACCGTCCCCGCGTGCTCCGCCGCCAGATCCAGCACGCGCCGGCGCAGCGCCACCAGCGCATCCAGCACCTGCTGCATCAAGCCGCGCAGCGTCATGCGCCAAGTGGTCACGTGCAGATCGTTGCGGCTGCGCCCGGTATGCAGCCGTCCGCCGCTCTCTGGGCCGAGCGTGCGGGTGATGAAGCGCTCGACGTAGGAATAGAGGTCTTCGAGCGTGTCATCGACCTCCAGCGCCTCTGGGCCGCGCGCGTTCAGCGCCAGGATGGCGCCGGCGAGCCTGGCGCCATCCTCGGCGGAGACGATCCCCTGGCGCACCAGCATTTCCGCGTGCGCCAGATGCACCCAGTTCTCCAGCTCGAAATGATGCTCCAGCGCGCGCGCCAATGCCGGGTTGAAGTAGCTGTCCAGGATGGCCCGGGCCGGCGGTTGCTTGACCCGTTCGCGCATCGAAACCTGCGGGTTGGCGGTCATGGCCGTCTCCTTATTTCGGCTGATCGTAGCCGGGGCGCGGAACCAGCCCCATCAGGGTGCGGCCGAAGCCGCCATCGACGCAGACATCCTCGCCGGTCATGTAGCGGGCGCGCTCGCTGGCCAGCAGCGTGACCACGTCGGCGATGTCCTCGGGCATGGCGACGCGGCCCACCGGGACCATCGCGGCGCGGCGCTCGGCCACGCCGGGGGCCCGGTAGAAAGCTTCCGACAGCGGCGTGCGCACCAGGCCCGGGCTGACCACGTTGCTGCGCACCCCGCGCGGCCCCCACTCCACCGCGATCTGCTGCGACAGCATCACCACGCCGGCCTTGCTGACCGAATAGGCGCCGGAGAAATGCTGCGGAAAGCGCGAGGCGATGGAGGCGATATGCACCATCGCGCCGCCCTTGCCCGCCAGCATCTGCCGCCCGAACGCCTGCGATACCAGCAGATAGCCGGTCAGGTTGATGGAGAGCACCAGGTTCCATTCGGCGAGCGAGAGCGACTCGAGCGGGCCGGGGCGCAGCAATCCGGCATTGTTGACCAGCACGTCGCAGGGGCCGAGCGCTCCGGCGGCCTTGGCGGCGGCGGCGGCGACGGAGCCCTCGTCGGCCACATCGCAGATCGCCGCGACCACGCGCGCGCCGGCGGCCCGCAGTTGCGCCTCGGTTTCGGCCAGGGTGGCGGGATCGCGCTCCAGCAACGCGACGGCGGCCCCGACATCATGCAGCGCGTGCGCCACCGCCCGCCCGATGCCGCCGCCCGCGCCGGTCACCGCGCAGACCTTGCCCCTGAGGCCGAGCCAGTCGGTTCCGTCCGATGCCATGGAAGTGTCCTCCGTCCGTTTCCCTGGACGGAGGCTAAGCGGAATATGCCGCGTGACGCCAGCCGACGCGGAATTTATGTTCACCTGTCATGGCTCTTACGATACGAACCAGCATACTCCCCGTTCTGGATGATGGCGGGGCGGACCGGCTCAACAGCAAGGCGGGCGCAAGTGCCGCCACATGGGGGAAACATGATCATCAGGAAACCTGGGCTCATCGCCACGCGTCGCACCGCCTTGCTGGGAGCCGCCGCCCTTGCCGGAACCGCCGCCGCGTCCCGGCTCGGGATGCCCTACATCGCCAATGCCGCCGCCGCGGAGCCGATCAAGATCGGGCTGATCCTGGCCAAGACCGGGCAGATCGTCGATCAGGCCGAATATCTGGCCAACGGCACCTTCCTGGCGCTGGAGCAAGCGGGCAACAAGGTGCTGGACCGGCCGGTCGAGATAATCTGGCTGGACGAGCCGAGCCCGCAGGTGGCGCAGCAGAACGCGCAGAAGCTGATCGAGGAGAACAAGGTCACCGCCCTGATCGGCGGCGCGCTGTCCTCCAACTGCCTGGCGATCTCCTCGGTGGCCAAGCGGATGAAGGTGCCGTACGTGGCCAACAACGCCGCCGCGCGCGAGATCACCGGCAAGGATTGCAGCCGCTACACCTTCCGCCTGCAACCGCCGGTGCCGGTGCAGGCCCGCGCGCTGGCGCCCTACATCATGGGCTACGGCAAGCGCTGGTATTTCATGACCGCCGGCTACGCCTTCGGCCAGGACATCCTGCACACCTTCACCGACCTGCTGAAGCAGGCCGGCGGGACCGTCGTGGGGCAGGACGAGGTGCCGCTGAACACCTCCGACTACAGCTCCTACATCCTCAAGATCCGTCAGGCGAAGCCCGATCTGGTGCTGGGCGGCGTGTCGGCGCAGGACCTGTCGACGTTCCTCAAGCAATGGAACGAGCTGGGCATGCGCGGCAAGATCCCGTTCGCCGAGATCGCGGTGGGCGATACCGACATCTGGTCGGTCGGGCCGGAGGCGGCTACGGGTATCTTCACCTCGCTGTGGTGGTACAACAATCCGAACAATTCGCCGGAAGACAAGGCGTTCGCCGCAGCCTACCTGAAGAAGCACGGCAAGCCGGCGGCCGACAAGGCATGGATGGGCTGGTTCGCGATGCGCTCCCTGCTCGGCGGCATCGAGCTGGCGAAATCGACCGACCCGGAGAAGATCGTCGACGGGTTGGAGAACTGGAAGGTGATGGCCGGCGATGTCGCCATGGGCTACCGCAAATTCGACCACCAGATGATGATGCGGACCCTGGTGGTGGAAACCAAGGCCAACATCACCGACAAATGGGACTATTTCGACGTGAAGGCGGCGCTGCCGGAGAAGGTCGCCGACCTGCCGGCGGTCTTCGGGTCGCAAGAAGAAGTCGGCTGCCACATGTAGCGGCGACGAGTGCCGGCCATCCGTACGGGTGGCCGCGCCCTTTCCTGGCCGTCACCCGTGCGGTCCATCAGATACTTGCCGAGCGGGGAGCCGACGCATCCCGCCCGAGGAGCGGCAGATGCTCGACGTGATCCTGTCCCAGGCGGTCAACGGCCTGGTTCTCGGCTTTCTCTACGTCCTGATCGCGGTCGGGCTGTCGATCATCTTCGGCCTCCTGGGCGTGGTGAACTTCGCGCATGGCAGCTTCTTCGCGCTGGGCGCCTTCTTCGCCGTCTCGCTCTATCAGTATTTCGGCTGGGCGGCGGTTCTGCTGTCGCCGGTGCTGGTCGGCGCGATCGGCATGGCCGTCGAGGTGACGCTGATCCGCCGGCTGTACGACAAGGAGCCGCTGCTCAGCCTGATCATGACCTTCGCGCTGGCGCTGCTGATCGAGGCGCTGATCCGTCTGGTCTGGGGCGGTGCGGGCGTGCCGTTCAGCGGCCCCAGGTTCCTCGCCGGCTTCGTCGAGTACGGCCCGATCCTGATGACCAAATACCGGCTGTTCGTGCTGCTGACCACGATCGGCCTGCTGTTCGCGCTGTGGGCGTTCTTCGCCTTCACCCCGTTTGGCCGCATCCTGCGCGCCGGCTCGCGCGACGCGGAGATGGTGGGCCTGCTCGGCATCAACCTGCCCTGGGTGCTGACCTGGGTGTTCGGCCTGGGCTGCATGCTGGCCGGCGCGGCGGGGCTGCTGGCCGCGCCGCTGTGGACGGTGAACCCGACCATGGCCGCCGGCGCCATCATGCCGGCCTTCGTCATCGTCACCATCGGCGGCCTCGGCTCCTATGGCGGGGCGATCATCGCCGGGCTGCTGGTCGGCGTGGTCACGGCGCTGACCATCCAGTTCAAGCCGGAAGCCTCGGCGGCGGCCATGTATGTCCTGATGGCGGTGATCCTGCTGATCCGCCCGCGCGGTCTGCTGGGCGAGCGCTGGGAGCGCTTCGAATGAGCCGCCTGATCGCCAACCCCGTCCTGTGGGTGGCGGTCGTGCTGGTGGCGCTGTCGGTGCTCTGGCCGGCGATGGGCGCGCCGGTGTCGATCGTGACGCAGATCGCCATCTACACGCTGTATGGCGCCGGGGTGAACCTGCTGGTCGGCTATACCGGGCTGGTGCCGTTCGGCGCCTCGGTTTTCTTCGGCTGCGCCAGCTACGCGGTCGCCATCCCGATGCTGCGCGGGATGATCGGCAACGAGATCCTGGCGCTGCTGTTCGCAACCCTGTTCTCGCTGCTGCTGGCGGCGGCGATCGGCGTGGTGATCCTGCGCCGGCGCGGGCTGTATTTCTCGCTGCTGACGCTGGCCTTCTCGCAGATCGCCTTCGAGGTCGCCTTCAAGTCGACCGACCTCACCGGCGGCGAGAACGGGCTGCAGAACGTGCCCCGGCCGCTGCTGCCGTCCTACGCCGCGTTCCATGTCTTCGCCGTCGCGGCGGTGCTGGGGGGAATGTGGTTCCTTTGGCGGCTGGCGCACGCGCCGTTCGGGCGGGTGTTGCAGGCGCTGCGCGACAACGAGCAGCGAGTGCAAAGCCTCGGCTACGACACCTACCGCATCAAGCTGAAGGCCTTCGTCATCATGGGCGGCATCGTCGGCTTCTCCGGCGGTCTGCTGGCGCTGATGCTGCAAGGCGCGTACGCCAACAACCTGTCCTGGCAGCGCGCCGGCGACGCGCTGCTGATGACGGTGCTGGGCGGCGTGCATCAGTTTCTCGGCCCGCTCTGGGGCGCGATCACCTTCATCCTGCTGGAAGACGAGTTGTCGGCGATCACCGAGAACTGGTGGCTGATCTTCGCCCCGTTCATCATGGTGTTCGCCCTCGCCTCGCCGGAAGGCATGCAGGGGCTGGGCCAGCGCCTGTTCGGCCGCCCGCGCTGGACGCTGACACGGGGCGAGGTGCCGCAGCGCCCGGCACGGATCGCGCCGCTGCCAGGGGGGCTGCATGAGGGCCGGATCGCGGCCGATGCGGACACGCCGGTCCTGACCGTGCGCGGGCTGCGGAAGCGCTTCGGCTCGCTGGTCACGGCGGCGGACATCGACCTCGACGTTTATCCGTTCCGCCTGCACAGCCTGATCGGCCCGAACGGCGCCGGCAAGACCACGTTCTTCAATATGCTGACGGGATTCCTGCGGCCGAACGCCGGCGAGATCCGGTTCGAGGGGCGCGCCATCACCAACCTGCCGGCGCACCGGCGCGCGCGGCTCGGCGTATCGCGCTCGTTCCAGATCCTCTCGGTGTTCCGCACCCTGACCGCGTTCGAGAATGTGCGCGTCGCGGTGCAGGCGCGGAGTCCCAGACAGAACGGACTGTGGCGCGACGCCTACGAGTACGAGGAGATAAACGCCCGCGCGTGGTCGCTGCTCGACGCCGTGGGGCTGGCGGACCGGGCCGGCGAGCCGTGCGCCAATCTCTCGCACGGCGAGCAGCGGCTGCTGGAACTGGCGATCACGCTGGCCGCCGACGCGCGGCTGCTGCTGCTGGACGAGCCGCTGGCCGGCCTCGCCGAGGCGGACCGCGAGGTGGTGGGCGCGCTGATCCGCCGGCTGGCGCAGACGCACGCGGTGCTGCTGATCGAGCACGACATAGACCGCGTGCTGGCGCTGTCGGACCGCATCAGCGTGCTGCACCAGGGCCGCCTGATCGCCGACGGCAACCCGGCCGAGGTGGCGGCGAACCCGGAGGTGATCGCCGCCTATCTCGGCTCCGCCAGGGGCGAGGGCCACGCGCCGGCCCGCGCGGCGATCGCCGGCGTCAGCGCCGAGGCGCCGCCGATCCTGCGGATCGAGAAACTGCGCGCCGGCTACGACGGCAGCCTGGTGCTGAACGACATCGACATCACCGTGCGCGCCGGCGAGGCGGTGGCGCTGCTGGGCCGCAACGGCGTCGGCAAGACCACCATGCTGCGCGCCATCACCGGCACGGTGCGCGGCACCGTCGGGCGGATCGTGCTGGACGGCAACGACATCACCCATGCCAAGCCATACGAGATCAACCGGCTCGGCATCTCCATCGTGCCGGAAGGGCGGCGGCTGTTTCCCAATCTGACGGTGACGGAGAACCTGCGGCTGGGGGCACGGCCGGGCGGGATGTCGTTCGAGGAGGTGTACGACATCTTCCCCAAGCTGCGCGTCCTGGCCCGCTCACGCGCCGAGAGCCTGTCGGGCGGCGAACGGCAGATGGTGGCGATCGCGCGCGCGCTGATGGTGCCGGCGAAGCTCATTCTGCTCGACGAGCCGTTCGAGGGCCTGGCGCCCTCCATCGTGCAGGAAGTGACCGAGGCGCTGTTGCGTTTGCGCGGCCGCGCGGCAATGGTGATCGTGGAGCACCACGCCGAAAGCGTGCTGCCGATCGTGGACCGCGCCTATGTGCTGGTGAACGGCCAGGTCGCCTACGAAGGCAGCGCGCTGGCGCTGGAGCAGGACACCGCGTTGCAGGCGCGCCTGTTGGGCGTCGTGCATGCGACGGAGACCGTCTGATGCAACTGCCGCCTTTTTCGCTCGCGCCGCTGACCACGATCGAGGTGCCGCCGCCGGCATTCGTGCGTCTGGCGGCAAAGCTCGGCTACGACCATGCCGGCATCCGCCTGGCGCCCGCCGCACCCGGTGGCATCTCCTGGCCGCTGTGGGACAATCCGCCCCTACTGCGCGAGACCGAGGCGGCGCTGGCCGACACCGGCATCAGTATCCTCGATATCGAACTGATCCGGCTGAACGCCGACAGCGATCCGCGCGCCTATCTGCCGATGCTGGAGACCGGCGCGCGGCTGGGCGGGCGCACGGTGCTGGTGGCCGGCGACGATCCCGACCTGTCGCGCTTCACCGACCGCTACGCCGCGCTGTGCGATCTGGCGGCGCCGTTCGGGCTGACGGCGGATCTGGAGTTCATGCCGTTCACCGAACTGAAGGACCTCGCCGCCGCGATCAAGGCGCTGCGCGCGGCCGGGCGGCCAAACTCCGGCGTGATCGTCGACACGCTGCATTTCGACCGCTCGTTCAGCCGCATCGACGATCTCAAGGGCCTGCCCGGCGAGTGGCTGCATTACTGGCAGATCTGCGACGGCCCGGCCGAACAGCCGGCGACGATCGAGGCGATGATCCACACCGCCCGCGTCGAACGGATGTTTCCCGGCGAGGGCGGCATCGATCTGGCGGCGATCATCCGCCCGCTGCCGCGAAATCTGCCGTGCAGCATCGAAATCCCGACCGGCCGCTTCGGCAGCGAGGAACGCGCGGCCCGGGCGCTGGAGACCAGCAAGGCGCTGCTCGCGGCGCTGTAAGCAGGGGCGTCAAAGCCATCGCCTCACGTTCGGGCGATTAGACTGGTAATTTCCCCCGAAGAAGCCCATGTTGCTGTCTCGGCGCTTTTTATGGGCCAACCGCGGCTCGATGCGCAGCCTGTGCATCCGGTTCCCTGTCTAAACAAAAAGTGATACGGCCCGCACGTCGCGGGCCGCCGGCATTCATAGGAGAGACACGATGTCCATAGGCACCGTGAAGTGGTTCAACGCCCAGAAGGGCTACGGTTTCATTCAGCCCGACGACGGCTCCAAGGATGTGTTCGTGCACATCTCCGCGGTCGAGCGGTCCGGCATGTCGCTGACCGAGGGTCAGAAGGTCAGCTACGATATCGAGCGTGGCCAGCAGGGCAAAACGTCGGCGGTCAATCTGCAGAAAGCTTGATTGCCGGCTCCGGGCTTCCGCCCGGACAGCGCAAGGAGAGCGTGATGGCCGTGCAGAAGTTCAATGTCGGGCAGAAAGTCGAATTTCTGCCCGGCAGCCTTGACGGCAACGTACCGCGCGGCACCTACACGATCACCCGGGTGCTGCCGGTCGAAGCAAGCGGACGGAATTACCGCGTGAAGCATGTCCGCGACGGGCATGAACGCGTGGTACGGGAAAGCCAACTCGGCCCCGGCTAAACGTCCTCGCTTCGCTGATCCAGACATACAAGGAGCGCATGCGTGGCGTTCAAGCCCAACTACAATCAGCAGCGTGCCGAGCGCAACCGCGCCAAGCAGGCAAAACAGGAAGCCAAGGCGCGCGAGCGCGAGGAACAGGTGGCCCGCCGCAAGGCTGGCCTGCCGGATCTTCCCGCGTCCGACGCCGATGCACCTGACACCGAGGCCCTCGACACCGAGGCGCCCGCCACGACCGGTACGCCGGAACCCGTATGAGATTTTCCCATGGCGCCGCCTAGACGCAAGATCGAGACGAGCTTCGTGCTGTTCGACGTCCTGTATGTCGACGGCACGCGCAGCTCCAACCGCAAGGTCGCCAGCATGGCGCTCGCCACGCTGGACGGCGACGAACCGGCCAAGTCGATCATCGAGGCGCAGGACCGCGAAATCGGCCTCGCCTCCGGCCGGCCGCGGCCGGAGATCCGCTCGGTCGAACGCGCGGCTGTGAAAGTGCCGGCCCGGGAATAGGGTCGCCTTGCGCGCCGGTCAGGCGATGTCCTCCAGACTGAACTGCTCGGCTTCCTCGTCGTAGCTGAACAGCTCGGCGTAGCGGCCCCAGGCAATGACCGTGCGCAGCGTGTCGCCGGCATATTCTGGCGACATATGGTCTTCCAGCTCGTCGCGGAAGCGCACGGCGGAGGCACGGTGATTCCAGCGCTCGTCCAATACCTGGCGGATCATGTTCACCAGCGGCACATGCGCGCGTAGCGCCTGGGTGAATAGCTGCTTGCGTGTATCGGTATCGCCGCCGACGAAGGCCTGGCCATTGTCGGTCAGATGGATGTCGCCTTCCTCCAGCACCGCGAAATGCAGCAATTGCAGCGCCTCGCCAAGCGGGAACAGGTCGTCCAGTTCCATTTGCAGGATGCCGGCCACCGCCGGCAGGTCGGCGCGTCCGTTATAGGGCGGCGCGCCCAGCGTCTCCATCAGACCGGCCATCAGGTTGGTGCCGACATGCGGCAGCGCCATGGCGATGCTCGCCGCCGGCGNNACCAGCTGGCGGAACGCCGGGTCCATGCGGTTGCGCGGATGCGGGAACGGCACGGCAAGCTCGTTCGCCACCCGTCCGGGGTTGGAGGAGAACACCAGGATGCGGTCGCACATCAGCACCGCCTCCTCGATATTGTGCGTCACCATCAGCACCGATTTTATCGGCAGCCGGCCTTCCGACCACAAATCTATCAAGTCGGTGCGCAGCGTCTCGGCGGTCAGCACGTCCAGCGCGCTGAACGGCTCGTCCATCAGCAGCAGGTCCGGATGCACCACCAGCGCGCGCGCCAGCCCGACGCGCTGACGCATGCCGCCGGACAGCTCCTTCGGATAGGCGC
>PKWQ01000028.1 GCA_003133265.1 Acetobacteraceae bacterium | reverse complement strand
CGCGACGATCGGCTGGAGGCCGCCTATCAGTCAGCACTTCCGGTCTTCGACAAGGAGCTGCAGCGTCGCGCCGCCGTAGAAGGGGCGGACGCCAGGCTTGCGGCCGCCAAGGGGCTGATCGCCTCCGGCGTCGAATCTCCCGCCGACGTTAACGCCGTCACCAAGGCGATGCGCGAGCGTGGCGTGACGCAGCGGGGCGAGCACACGGCGCTGGTTTGGGGCGACGTGAAAGGCGAGAACGGCCGCGACAAGGTCGGCATCACGACAACCCTGCACCGCGACGAGGAGCTGATGCTTGTCGCCAGCGCGCGCGCGGCCGGCCAGGACCGGACGGCTGCCCTAACGTCGGAACAAATCGCGGCGGCGGTGAAACGCTTCCCCGAACTCGATTTCACGTCCAGGCACGGGAAGGCGCAGCGCGCGGTGATGGAGCAGCTTGGCACCGGCGGCCGCCTTTCCGTGGCGATCGGCGTCGCCGGGTCGGGCAAGTCCACGCTGTTGAAGCCTCTGGTGGACGCCTGGAAGGCGGACGGCCGCCAAGTTCACGGCATCGCCCTCGCGTGGCGTCAGTCCGACGACCTCACCGAAGCCGGGATCACCGCCAGGAACGCGCGGGCGGTGGAGAGTTTTTTGAAATCCGTCGAGAAGGGCCGGGTCCGCCTCGACGCGCAGTCCGTCGTCGTGGTGGACGAGCTGGGATTGCTCGGCACGCGCCAGCTCAATGACCTGCTGCGCGCGCAGAAGGAACACGGCTTCCAGATCGTTGGCATCGGCGATCCCAGGCAGATGCAGAGCGTGGAGGCCGGCGCCGTCGTGGACCTGCTGCGTCGCGGCCTTGGCGAGAAGGCGATCCCGACGCTCGAAACATCGGTGCGCCAGGTGGAGCAGGAGGAACGGGAAACCACCCTGATGTTCCGCAACGGGGAGACAGCGGCGGCGGTCGAAAGGAAGGTCGAAAACGGCACGCTGCGGGTGACACCGGGCGGCTACGAGGAGGCCGTTCGGAGCGTCGTGACCCTCTGGCAGCAGCGCCGCGAGGCCAACGCCGATCGGCAGTGGTTTTCCATTTCTGTCAGTGCGCCAACCAACCACGACGCGCACCAGATCAGCATTGCCATACGGGACAAGCGGCGCGAACTGGGGGAAGTCGGCGCTGACCGGATCACCGTGCCGGCGGCGAGCGGGGCACGGGGTGACGCCCGGAGATACGACCTGCCGCTCGCCGAGGGCGACAGGGTGCGCCTTTTCGAGCGCACCAACGCCCGCTTTCTCGACACCAACAAGGGCGGCAACATCGGCCGCAACGGCACCGTNNCCACGGTCAGCGAGCACATCTTTGCCGTCCCCGGCGGATCGCGCCAGGTCAACGCTTTCGGCGCCTACACGTCCGGCAGCCGGCATCGCGAGCAGTCGTTCATCGTGACCTCGGACGGTGCGGAGCGGCAAGAGGTTGCCGGCCGCCGGCCGCTTGGCGACAAGCGCCAGGTCCGGGAGAGCGACGTGATCGAGAACGTGGCGCGGAATTTCGCGCGCCAGCCGGTGAAGGAGGGATCGCTTTCGATGATCGCGCGAGCCGAGAACCTTCGGATCGGGACCATCCAGAAGATGCAGGCTGGCAAGCAGCCGCTTGAGCAGCGCGCGGTAGAGGGCAAGGCGAAGAGCACGTTGGCGGCGACGTTCCAGAGCAAGCGAGACGACGGGAAGGCGAGGCGGGTGCAACCGGCCTCGGAGAACACCGTCGCCGAGCGGCGCGATCTCTTGCAGAGACTCAAGGACATTGGTCCCCAGGTGAGGGAAGCCATGCGAGCCGCCGTCGACCGGGTGCGCGCGTACCGGGAGCGGCAGGCGGAAAAGGCCACAGCCGGCCGCCGTCGTGGACGGCGGATGTAGTGTTGAGGGCGAGATGCTAAGAGTCCTCTCTGATTGGGGTTATCTGGGTCAAGCTGCTTCTCTTGTGAACAAGCCCACGGCGGACTCCGTCAAAATCAGAGAATTCAACTGGTTGTCGTGCAGATCGGCGCCGGGACCCCACGCCGTTGCACACCCGAAGGTAGGCTCGGAAATTGCCTATGCTCGAATTCAGCCGACTCAGGTGGGATTGAACACCACGATCGAGAGCGGTCCGACTGAGTAGATTCCGTGCCTGCGTTGCCTAGCCGTCATCGGCTATATGATCGCGGCTGTTCGGAACGACGGGTGAACTACAGTTTGACATGCCCTTGCGCCTCCTTCGACACCCGGTCAGTCGCCGGGGACGCGGCGCCCCGCGAGCACGATGACTTCGTCACGGCCGCAGGATCAGCCGGAGGGCGTGCCAAGTCGAATGAGGAAGGGTTACACCATGCTGTTGGCAGGTTCGGCACTCAAGGGCTACGCAATCGAGGCGAGCGACGGCAGAGTGGGAACCGTCACCGATCTTTTGTTTGACGATTCATCCTGGAAGATACGATGGATCGTCGTGAATACCGGGACGTGGCTGACAGCGCGAAAAGTCCTGGTGCATCCGTCGGCGGTCGCGCGCCCCGACTATGAGCGACAGAAATTGCCGGTCGCGCTGTCGAGGCATCAGATCGAGGCGAGTCCCAGCATCTTTCGGGACCAACCGGTGTCGCAGCAGATTGAGAACTCCCTATACGACTATTATGGATGGGATCCGCATTGGGGCGGCAGTTATTTCGGCGGTGGCGGCATTGCCTTGCCGCTGTCGGCGCCACCCTATTTCGGCACGTCCGCACTGCGTGAACCGGCAGGCCCCGGTCTGCTGGAGGACGAAGGCGATCCGCACCTGCGCAGCGTTGCGACCGTAATCGGATACCACATCCTCGCCAGCGACGGCGAGATCGGCCATGCCGAGAACTTCCTCATCGAAGATGTGGCCTGGGACATCCGCTATCTCATCGTCGATACCAGTAATTGGTGGCTCGGCAAGCACGTGCTGATCTCGCCATACGCGGTAAGCAAGATCAGTTACGCGGATCACCAGATCGCGATCGACGTTGACCGCGACAAGGTCAAGTCCAGCCCTCCATGGGATCCCGTCGGGATGATCGATACCCACTACGAGAAGCGATTGCACAGACATTACGGCTGGCAAGGCTACGGCTGGTAGTCGGCTCGCCCCAACGCAACGATGCCGGTGGCGAGACACAGGGCAACGCCGCCGCGCAATTCCTCGCCCCCAAAGGATGCAATGAAGTGGACGATGCAATCGTCGCGGTCTTCGCGGATCACCAAGGTGCGGAAGATGCGGTAAAAAAGCTCACCGCTGCCGGGTTCGAAATGAAGAACCTCAGCGTCGTCGGCAAGGGGTACCACACCGAAGAGAAGGTCGTCGGCTTCTACAGCGTTGGCGATCGGATCAAATTCTGGGGCGGCCGCGGAGCGTTCTGGGGTGGGCTCTGGGGCCTGTTCTTCGGTGGGCTGTTCATGACAATTCCCCTTGTCGGGCATGTCGTCGTGCTCGGGTATCTGGCCGCCACGGTGCTGTCCGGCGTCGAAAGCGCTGTCGTGGTCGGCGGCATGAGCGCGCTTGGTGCAGCCATCTATAGTATGGGCATGCCCAAGGACAGCGTGATCCAGTACGAGACCGCCTTGAAAGCCGATAATTTCCTGGTGATGGCGCGCGGCCCGACACAGGAAATCGCCCGTGCCAAAACGCTCCTCGGCACGCTCAAACCCGCACGTCTCGATGTGCATACCGGCGTGAAAGCGGCCGACACGGCCGATCATCTCATCCACGCCGGCGCATGATCTGGCTGCTACTCCGCGCCGCCAGGATCCACACTCGGCACGCGCGGCCGGCCGGTCGCGGTGGTGGAGCCCGGCCAACCGGCCGGGCTTTCGAGCGTCGGCGACCTCAAGGCGGAGACCGAAATCGGCAACGTCCTGCATGCGGCCTCGCAGGCTAGCTCGTGCGCCAGAGAAAGCACTGCTAGCATGAGACCAAGGCCGAAGGTGACGCTCAACCTAAGCCCAAAGTCAAGGCTGAACCCGAGCCCGACGCCAAAGCCGAGCCCAAGCCGGAGGCGAAAGTCGGAACACCCACAATTTCGACGCAGCAGGCCGCCGAATGAGCGCGAAAACGATATGATCGGCAGGCTGCGCCGCCCAGAGGAATAAAATGAAGATACATTCAGAAGATTTTCGTGTGAAGGAAGGCGACGAAGTCAATCTCGAAAAATGGCCGACGCATGTGCATTCGGTCTACAAATCGAAAAAGCACTACGAAGAGCTTCTGCAGGGGCATGTTTTGCAACTGAGTGCGCTGCAGCGGCTGCACTACGCATCAAACCGCCATGCGCTCCTGCTGATCTTCCAGGCGATGGATGGGGCAGGAAAAGACGGCGCCATCAGACACGTGATGTCCGGCGTCAACCCGCAGGGCTGCCAAGTATTCAGCTTCAAGCATCCCAGCGCCACGGAACTGGAGCA
This sequence comes from Acetobacteraceae bacterium, assembly GCA_003133265.1. Classification (GTDB taxonomy): domain Bacteria; phylum Pseudomonadota; class Alphaproteobacteria; order Acetobacterales; family Acetobacteraceae; genus PALSA-911. The sequence goes on along the minus strand of PKWQ01000028.1, from coordinate 17,902 downwards.
CGATTTCCTTTGGCGCTCTACGCGCGATCTGCCGGAGCGCGGGCGGATCGGAATCTTCAACCGATCCTACTACGAGGAAGTGCTGATCGTCCGTGTGCATCCCGAGCTGCTGAGCGGCGAAGCGCTCGTGGACCCACCGGGCAATGACAAGAAATTCTGGCATCAGCGCTATCGCTCCATCACCAATTTGGAGCGCCACCTGCATGCCAACGGGACCCGCATCGTGAAATTCTTCCTTCACCTGTCGAAGGAAGAGCAATGCAAGCGTTTCCTTGCCCGCATCGACGAGCCGCACAAGAACTGGAAATTCGGCGCCGCAGATATCAAGGAAAGGGAATTCTGGAAGCATTACATGCGAGCATACGAGGACTGCCTCAGTGCGACGAGCACGAGCGACGCCCCTTGGTATGTCGTCCCCGCCGATGACAAAGAGAACGCCCGGCTGATCGTCTCCCAAATTGTCCTCGACACGTTCGAAGGGCTCAAGATGCACTATCCGAAGGTAAGCGTAGAGCGTGAACGGGAATTGCAGTCGATCCGCAAGCAACTCGCGTCGTGAGCGCCCTCGCGTTCAGACTGGGTAGTTTGCAGCTGCCGGAAGCACCGATTCGCGCCGAGCTTTTCAGTGTCGAACGCCTTGAGCAACACGCTGAGAGTCTGGCGGAGGCGCAGCAAGTCGCGGCCAAACCGGGGCGAGGCCGCCGGCTGGACAGGCGCCTCTATGACAACACGCGTGTCCTCAGGGAAACCTATCGCGCGGTCGTCGCGGCCGGTGCGGGGCATCAGACGATCACGCCAGCCGCGGAATGGCTGCTCGACAATTTCCATATCGTCGACGAGCAGATCCGCGAGATCAAGGACGATCTTCCCCCTGGCTACTACCACCTGCTTCCGAAGCTGTCGGCCGGACCTTTGCAAGGCTATCCGCGTGTGTTCGGCATCGCCTGGGCCCTTGTGGCACATACCGACAGCGCGTTCGATGTAGAGAAGCTGACCCGTTTCGTGGAGGCCTATCAACGGGTGCAGCCGCTGACCATCGGCGAGTTGTGGGCGCTCGCGATCACCCTGCGTATCACCCTGGTCGAAAACCTGCGCCGTTTGGCTGAGTCGATCGTGGCACGGCTTTCGGCACACCAGTTGGCCGATACGCTTGCGGACGAGATGCGCCGCACGGCGCAAGCCGATCCCGCTTCGGCATCGTCGATCTTGCACAGGCTTGGCCAGGCGCCATGGTCGACCGCGTTTGCCGTCGGCCTCGCGCATCGCCTCCGCGACCACGATCCGAATGCCACACCGGAACTGCGCTGGCTGAACGACAGATTGGCTGCGGAGGGGACCACCACCGACCAGATCGTCCGCGAAGAGTTCCAGTCCCAGAGTGCCACGGACGTGACAGTGCGCAACGTGATCACCAGCATGCGGCTGGTCTCGGCGATCAACTGGGCTGAGTTCTTCGAAAGCGTCAGTCCGGTCGACGCGATCCTGCGAGGTGCCAGCGACTTCGCGGCGATGGACTTTCCAACGCGTGATCTCTACCGGCGCGCGATAGAGGAACTGGCGCGCCAGTCAGGTCACGACGAATCCCGGGTCGCCGAGCGCGCGCTCTCGGCCGGCCGGCGCGCGGCGGATCAGGCGTCGAACAATGATCCCCGTCCGCGGCGCGAAAGTGATTCCGGATATTACCTCATCGCAAAGGGGCGCCGCGCCTTCGAGAGAGAACTCGGCTGCCGGGTACCGCTCAAGACCAGATTCTTCCGTCTCAATTCCGACCTTGGCGTGATGAGCTATGTGGGGATGATCGCGGTCGTCACCGCTATCGTGCTCGCGCTGGCGCTGCTCGCCGTCGCATATCTCGGGATCGGCGGCTGGATATTTCTTGTTCTGGCGATTGTCGGCTCGGTACCAGCATCGGACATCGCCGTCGCGCTTGTCAACCGCGCGATCACCGGTCAGCTGGGCGGAATGCTGCTGCCTGGATTGGAACTACGTGACGGTATCCCGAGCGAGATGCGCACGTTCGTTGTCGTGCCCACGTTGCTCGTCGACAAATCGGAAATCAAGCGACAGATCGAGCAACTTGAAGTTCATCATCTTTCCAGCCCAGACGAAAATCTCATTTTTGCACTGCTCTCTGACTGGCGCGACTCGGCAACCGAACACGACGCCAACGACGAAAACCTTCTCAACGAGGCAGTCGCCGGCATCGAGCGATTGAACGCTCGCTATGGGCCGGCCGGGAACAGCGCGCGCTTCTTCCTGTTGCATCGCTGCCGCATTTGGAACAAGGGCGAGGGAACATGGATCGGCTGGGAACGCAAGCGTGGCAAACTGCATGAGCTCAATCGCCTGCTCCGTGGCGCCACCGATACGACGTTCGTGCCGATCGACGGTCATGCTGCCTCGCTACCGTCGGGCATCCGCTATGTCATCACGCTGGATGCCGATACCCGCCTGCCGATTGGGGCCGCCAAGCGGCTGGTGGGAAAGATGGCTCATCCGCTCAACCGGCCCAGCCTGGATCGTCGCGCCGGCGTGGTTGTGGCGGGCCACGCCATCCTTCAGCCACGCGTGACGCCGTCGTTGCCGGTCGGCAGCGAAGGGTCACTGTTCCAGCGCGTCTTCTCGGGACCCAACGGGCTCGATCCTTATGCGCTCGCGGTCTCCGACGTCTACCAGGATTTGTTCGAAGAGGGCTCCTATTGCGGCAAGGGCATCTATGAAATTGACACATTCGAGGCCGCGCTTGGTGGACTGATTCCGGAAAGCGCTGTCCTCAGCCACGATCTGTTGGAAGGCATCTTTGCCCGCGCGGGCCTTGTCTCCGACATCGAAGTGGTGGAGGAATTTCCGTCGCGCTACGCTGTCTCGGCGGCGCGGCAGCATCGCTGGGTCCGGGGCGACTGGCAGCTGTTGCCCTGGATCTTCGACCTGCGCCGGAAAGCCGCTGACGGGTCACGGTACACTTCGATCCCTTTGATGGGCCGATGGAAGTTGCTCGACAACCTGCGGCGCTCGCTCTCCGCGCCGGCCGCCCTTCTCGCCCTGATGGTCGCGTGGCTGCAGCCGACGATGGTTGCAGGAATCTGGACCGCGTTCATTCTGCTGACCATCTCTCTCCCGCCGCTGCTACCGGCAATCGCCGGCATCGTTCCGCGTCGTGCCGGCGTGACATTGCGCAATCATCTGCGCTCGCTGCGCGGCGATGTCGCCCTCGGTCTTTTACAGAGCGCGTTCCTGGTTACGTTCCTGGCGCATCAGTCCTGGATCATGGTCGATGCAGTCAGCCGCACGCTGTTCCGCCTGTTCGTTCGACGGCGTCACCTGCTTGAGTGGACGACCTCCGCGCAGGCCAAGGACGATGACAGCTTCGACCGCCGTGGCCTAGCACTGCAGATCGCGGCAAGCATGGCCAGCGCCGGGGTTGTTGCGATCGTGCTGTATGCCTTTGGCCGACGAAGCTGGCCGATCGCGGTCCCCTTCGTGGGTCTTTGGATGCTGTCGCCACTTGTTGCGCGCTGGGCGAGCCAGCCGCCGCCCACAGCGGGTCACCTGTCGGTCGCGCCCGCGGACGCCCTGGCGCTGAGGCTGGTCGCGCGGCGCACATGGCGCTTCTTCGAGATATTCATCACCGCGGAAGACAACATGCTCCCGCCAGATAATTTCCAGGAGGACCCCAAACCGGTGACGGCGCACCGCACGTCGCCCACGAACCTGGGGCTGTATCTCCTGTCGATTGTCGCGGCGCGCGACTTCGGTTGGCTGGGAACGCTCGATGCCCTGGAGCGGCTCGAGGCGACCTTCGCGTCGATGGCGAAGTTGGAGAAGTTCCGGGGTCATTTCTACAACTGGTACGACACGCGGGATCTGAGCGTGTTGGAACCAGAATACGTCTCCTCAGTGGACAGCGGCAATCTTGCTGGCCATTTGATCGTACTGGGCAATGCGTGTCGAGAAATCGCGGCCGGCCCGATTGGAAATCACAATTGGATATCGGGTCTGCAAGACACCCTGGCGCTGGTGCACGAGGCTGTAGTGCAGCCGACAGACGGCACAAGAAGGCTTGGCGTCGCGCAGGCGAGGCTGAACGAAGCCATTGATGTGCTCGCGGCGACCCTCAGAAGCCCTCCGGCAACGCCAACCGCGATCGCCCGACGTTTGTCGGATCTGGAGCCAATGGCCGACACGCTCGTGGCCTGTGCGCGCGCATATTCGCTTGAGCTCGGTGAACAGATCGGCGCGGAGATCGTCATCTGGGCAAGCGCTTTGCAGACATCTGTCATCAGTCATCGGCATGATTTCGATGTGCTGATGCCCTGGGCCCACCTGTTCACTCCGGAAGTTCTGGCCGATGGCCGGATGGACGCGCTGACGGACACGATGTCTTCGTCGGCCGCGCTCCCCCAGCACAGCGCTGTGGTGGCGCATCTGCTTGTGGTCCGTCCCGACAGCGGAACGCCGGAGCACCAAGCGCGCGTGACCGAGGCGCTGGAGAGATCGGCAGACGCTGCCCGGTCGCTGATGCAGCGCCTCACGGCGATAGCAGATCTCACCGCGACGCTGTTCAATGCCATGCAATTTGGGTTCCTCTTTGATCCCGGCCGCCAACTCCTCTCGATTGGATACCGTGGCAGCGATGACAGCCTCGATGCCAACTTCTATGATCTGCTGGCTTCGGAAGCGCGACTCGCCAGCTTCGTTGCCATCGCGAAGGGCGACTTGCCCGCCAAGCACTGGTTTCGGCTGGGACGAACCTTGACGCCGATCGACGGCGGCTCAGGCCTGATCTCCTGGTCTGGATCGATGTTCGAATATCTCATGCCCTCGCTGGTCATGCGCGCGCCCACCGGCAGCCTGCTGGAGCAGACCAATCGATTGGTCGTGTGGAAGCAGAAGAACTATGCCGCCGGACTCGGCGTTCCCTGGGGCATCTCGGAATCTCAGTACAATGCTCGCGACGTCGAGCAGACGTACCAATATTCAGGCTTTGGTGTCCCCGATCTGGGCTTCAAGCGGGGGCTCGGGGAGAACCTCGTGATCGCGCCATACGCAACGGGGCTCGCGTGCATGGTTGCTCCCGCCGCCGCCGCGCGCAATTTCAGGCGCATGGCCGATATCGGCGCACGCGGTGCTTACGGCTGGTACGAGGCGCTGGACTACACAGCGAGACGCCGGCCCGAAGGCGCAAAGGTCGTCATCATCCGCACTTACATGGCGCATCATCAGGCGATGACCGTGGTCAGCATCGCGAACGCGCTGCAGGACGGACGGATGCGTGCGCGCTTTCACGCCGAACCGATCGTGCGTGCGGCGGAGCTTCTGCTGCAGGAGCGGGTGCCGCGCGATGTCGCGGTCGCGCGAGCCGCTCCGGAACAGGCAAGCCCCGTGGCGCAGGACACCGGCCTCGCTCCCGATGCCCAGCGTCATTATGCGTCGGCCCATTCGCGCTCGCCGCGCACCCACCTTTTGTCCAATGGACGCTATTCGGTGATGATGACGGCGGCCGGCTCAGGATATAGCCGGTGGCACGACGTCGCGATCACGCGCTGGCGCGAAGATGTCACTCGTGATGGCCGGGGCGCCTACATCTTCCTACGTGATATACGCGGCAAGGAGACTTGGTCGGCGGGGTACCAGCCTAGTGCGGTCGAGCCCGACAGCTATGATGTGACGTTCTCGGAAGATCGCGCCGCGATCGTACGGCGCGACGACGACATCACGACGACACTGGAGGTGATCGTGTCGCCGGAAGACGACGCGGAGGTGCGCCGCGTCTCAATTACCAACAAAGGAACGCAAACCAAGGATATCGAAGTCACCTCCTACGCCGAAATCGTGCTCGCGCGGCAGCCCGATGACCTGGCCCATCCGGCCTTCGCGTCGCTGTTCGTGCAAACCGAATTCGTACCCGAGTTGGGCGCCATTCTTGCTACACGCCGGCGGCGCTCGGCCGCCGATCCGTTGGTCTGGGCCGCGCATCTTGCTGTGGTGGAAGGCGAAGGCACCGGAGACGTCCAATTCGAGACCGATCGCGTGCGCTTCCTCGGGCGTGGAAGGACTATTCGCTCGCCCGCTGCAATCGCCGACGGCTGGCCGCTCTCCAACACGGTTGGCGCCGTGCTGGATCCCATTTTCAGTCTGCGTCGACATGTACGAATCGCGCGCGGAGCGACGGCGCGCATCGCCTTTTGGACCCTGGTCGCCGTGTCGCGCGAGGCCGTGCTCGATCTGGCCGACAAGCATCGCGATTCGATGGCGTTCGAGCGGGCCAAGACGCTCGCCTGGACGCAGGCGCAGATGCAGCTCCGCCATCTCGGCATCGAGTCGAACGAGGCACATCTGTTCCAGCGTCTCGCCAGTCATATCCTCTATTCCGATCCGGCGCTGCGGCCGGCTGCTGATCTGATCAAGCGCGGCGCGGGCAAAATGTCGACACTATGGGCGCAGGGAATTTCCGGGGACTTGCCGATCCTGTTGGTACGGATCGAGGAAGACAACCACCTCGACCTCGTCCGCCAGCTTTTGCGCGCACACGAATATTGGCGGTCGAAGCTGCTGGCGGTCGATCTGGTGGTTCTCAACGAGCGCGCCGCGTCTCATGCGCAGGACCTGCAGGGTTCGCTTGACGCGCTGGTGCGGATGAATCGGTCGATGCCGCGCGTCAAAGGCGGCGATTCGCGTGGGGCGGTCGTCGTCGTGCGCGCCGACCTCGTTCCCTCCGCAATTCTGGACCTGCTACAAGCCTGCGCCCGTGCGGTGCTCTATGGCAATCGTGGTTCATTGGCCGAGCAGATGAGGCGTGCCGCCGATCTCGAAGCCGCCGGCGCGCCGCCCACCTGGCGCGCGCCGGCGGTTCCGACGCCGGAACCGGCATTCCCGGCCCCGGAGATGGAATTCTTCAACGGGCTCGGTGGGTTTACAAATGACGGCCGCGAATATCTGACGATTCTCAGCGGCAGCGACCGCACGCCGGCGCCGTGGGTGAATATCGTCGCCAATCCGTCATTCGGCTTCCAGGTTTCGACCGATGGCAGCGGCTTCACTTGGTCGGTGAACAGCCAGCAGAATCAGCTGACACCGTGGTCGAACGATCCCGTCTGCGATCCGCCTGGCGAAGCGATCTATTTACGCGACGAGGACACCGGGGAATTGTGGGGACCGACGGCCCTGCCAATACGCGAGACGCATGCGTCGTATGCGGTGCGTCATGGGCAAGGATATAGTCTGTTCAACCATGAATCGCATGGAATTTCACTTGAGCTTTCGCAGTATGTGCCGACCGAGGATTCGATCAAGATCTCGCGGCTGAAGATCGTCAATCATTCAGGGCGGGCGAGACATCTTTCCGTCACCGCTTATGTCGAATGGGTTCTCGGCACGAGCCGATCGACGACGGCGCCATTCGTCGTGACCGAAGTCGATCCCGAGACCGGAGCGATCTTCGCGCGAAATCCGTGGAACGATCAGTTTGGCGAGCGGGTAGCCTTCGCTGATCTCAGCGGCCGGCAAACGGCATGGACCTGTGACCGGACGGAATTCCTCGGTCGCGAGGGAGCGATGGACCGGCCGCTTGGGTTGACGCCCGGTAGACTCCTTTCCAATCACGTCGGCGCGGGCCTTGATCCGTGCGGCGCGCTGCAAACACAGGTGCGGCTGAACGCCGGTGGCGCAACGGAAATCGTCTTCTTTCTTGGGCAATCGGCGACGGCCGCAGAGGCAGCAGCCGTTCTTGTGAAGTACCGCCAAGCCGACCTCGATGGAGTCTTCGCTGCCGTGACCCGGCAATGGGATGCCTGCCTCGGGGTCTTGCAGGTCAAAACTCCGGACCGGGCGCTGGATATCCTCCTCAACCGGTGGTTGCCCTATCAGACGCTCGCGTGCCGCGTATGGGCGCGTACCGCCTTCTACCAAGCCAGCGGCGCCTATGGCTTCCGCGACCAGTTGCAGGACGTGATGGCCCTGTGCGTCTCGCGGCCCGATATCTCGCGCGAACATTTGCTCCGGGCCGCCGCGCGGCAATTTGTCGAAGGCGACGTTCAGCATTGGTGGCTGCCGGAATCCGGGCGCGGCGTCCGCACGCGCGTATCCGATGACCGCGGCTGGCTCGCCTATGTCGTTGCCCATTATGTCGATGTTACCGGCGACATCGCCGTGCTCGACGAAATGGTCCCCTTCCTGGAGGGGCCCGCGCTGAAGGCGGGCGAGAGCGATGCATTCTTCGAACCGACGATATCCGCCAACAAGGCCAGTCTGTTCGAGCATTGCGCGCTGGCTCTCGAAAGGAGTCTCGAAACCGGTGCGCACGGTCTACCGCTGATCGGCACGGGGGACTGGAACGACGGCATGAACGCAGTCGGTGAGGGAGGGAGGGGCGAAAGCGTGTGGCTTGGCTGGTTCCTTTACTCGGCGCTGACCGCGTTCGCAGATTTGGCTCAGCAGCGTGATCAGTCGCCGCGTGCGACGGCCTGGCGCCAGCACGCGGAGTCGCTGAAGGAATCGCTCGACCGCGAAGCGTGGGACGGCGACTGGTATCGCCGCGCCTTTTTCGATGATGGGTCGCCGCTTGGCTCTGTTGCCAATACTGAATGTCGCATTGACTCGATCGCGCAGTCGTGGGCAGTCATCTCGCGCGCCGCGGATCCGACGCGCAGCGAGCGTGCCATGGCGGCGCTGGACAAATATCTCGTTCGCCGCGCCGCGAAACTGTCGCTGCTATTCACGCCTCCCTTCGACGCTCCGGCGCATGACCCGGGCTATATCAAGGGCTACCCGCCGGGCGTTCGCGAGAACGGCGGGCAGTATACGCATGGCGCGGTCTGGGCTGTGCTGGCGTTCGCCATGCAGGGCGACGGTGACAAAGCGGGCGAACTGCTGTCGATGCTAAATCCAATCCGTCATGCCGACACCGCGGCCGGAACACAACGTTACAAGGTCGAGCCCTATGTGGTCTGCGCCGATCTCTATTCCGAACCGCCGCATGTCGGACGCGGCGGATGGACCTGGTATACAGGTTCGGCCGGATGGTTGTACCGTGCGGCGCTGGAATCGCTTCTGGGGTTTCGCCTGCACGGCTCGACTCTCGAAGTCGATCCTTGCGTCCCGCGGGACTGGCCCGGCTTCGAGATTGCCTTCCGTTACCGCTCGGTGCGTTACGAGATCGTCGTGCAAAACCCGCACAGCGTCTGCCGCGGCATCCTCTCAACGACGCTCGATGACAAAACTCTCGCGGGACACAAGCGAGCTGTCGTCCCCCTGGCGGATGACGGCATCACGCACCGAGTGCATGTCGTTCTCGGTCCATGAGGAAGCCGATATGTCGGAACACATCAGTGCACTGGCCGGGAAGCCGGCTCCGCGATCGTTGTTGGTCAACATCCCTCGTTTGGTGACCGCGTACTTTACCCTGGCGCCCGACCCCGCAATCGCCTCGCAGCGTGTTGCATTCGGCACCTCGGGACACCGAGGCTCGGCCTTCGCGGCGTCGTTCAATGAGGCGCATGTGCTGGCGATCACCCAAGCTGTCTGCTCGTATCGGCGCCACGCCGGGATCGACGGGCCGCTGTTCCTCGGCATCGACACGCACGCATTGTCGGAGCCCGCCTTCGCGAGCGCCATCGAAGTGCTTGCGGCCAACGGCGTAGAGACCATGATCGACGCGTCCGCGGGCTATACGCCGACGCCGGTGATATCGCACGCGATCCTGCGCTACAATCGCGCCCGCACGCATGGGCTGGCGGATGGGATCGTGATCAGCCCTTCGCACAATCCACCAGACCAAGGCGGCTTCAAGTACAATCCGCCCAATGGCGGCCCGGCGGATATCGACGTGACCGATTTCATCGAGAAGGCGGCCAACCAATTCCTTGCGGCGAAGCTGAATGGCGTCGCGCGCATCCCGTACGAGCGCGCGCGCAACAGCGCTTCCTGCCACGCGCACGACTACATAACGCCCTACGTCGACGATCTCGCCAATGTCGTGGATCTGGACGCGATCCGTTCGGCTGGCGTTCGCATCGGCATCGATCCTCTCGGAGGCGCCGCGGTCCAGTACTGGCAACCGGTCATTGAGCGCTACAAAATTGCCGCGACCGTGGTGAACGACGCCGTCGATCCAACCTTTCGCTTTATGACCGTGGATTGGGACGGAAAGATCCGGATGGACTGCTCGTCGCGCTTCGCCATGACACCGCTGATTGCACTGCAGGACAAATTCGACATCGCCTTCGCCAACGATACCGACGCGGATCGGCATGGCATCGTCTGCCCATCGGGCGGACTGATGCATCCGAACGCCTATCTCGCGACAGCGATTTCCTATTTGTGCACGAACCGGCCGCAGTGGCGTGGGGACAGCGCCATCGGCAAGACCATCGTCTCCAGTAGCATGATCGATCGCATCACCGCGAAGCTGGGACGCAAGCTGGTCGAAGTGCCGGTTGGATTCAAATGGTTCAGCAAGGGCCTGATCGACGGCTCGCTTGCGTTCGGCGGCGAGGAAAGCGCCGGCGCATCGTTCCTTCGGCGGGATGGGTCGGTCTGGACGACCGACAAGGACGGGCTGATCATGGGTCTGCTTGCCGCCGAGATGACCGCGCGGACCGGCATTGATCCCGGCCGGCTTTACGTGTCCGTGACGCAGGATCTCGGCAAATCCTTCTACGAGAGGATCGACGCGCCGGCCTCGCGTGAGCAGCAGGCGCTCCTCGCCGGCCAGGATCCTGGTCGTGTCGACGCGACGGAACTTGCTGGCGAGCTGATCGAAGCGAAGCTGAACCGCGCACCCGGCAACAACGCCGCTATCGGCGGCCTCAAGGTGGTCGCGCAGAACGGTTGGTTCGCCGCCCGGCCGTCAGGAACTGAGGCCGTCTACAAGATCTACGCGGAGAGCTTCCGCAGCGAGGAACACCTCAGGTTAATCCAACACGATGCGCAGGCCCTCGTCGCGCGCCTGTTCGGCAAGACAGAAGCCTGAGTAATTTCCGAACCTGATGCGGCACGCCGCAGAGTGTTAAGGCTCGGTCGTATAGCATAGCAATTCCACCGCCGCTCGGCCGTTCTCTATCGTCGGCGCGGGCGACGGAACTTGGTGGTCGAAATGACTCGTTCCGCGATGACGGCCCTGCTCGGGCCCGAGTTCGACGCCTTTTTGTTCGCGCCAGTCGACGGAGGAGGAAAAGGCGCGTTGCTCAGCGTCCTTTCAGCGCTGGCGCGGTTGGATGTCGATCCCTGGCGGGAAGCTGCCGAATTGGCGCAGATGCCGAAGGAAGCCGCAAATCGAAGGCTGACGTCGTTGATTGCAGCACTCCCTGACGCGCCAGCGGCGCGGTTGGCGTCCGCGACGATTGCTGATCGCCTGATCAAGTTGCTGCCGCGCGTGGATCCCTCCTCTGTCGCATCACGAGAGAGGTTGCTTAGCGCCGATCCGACGCCGACGTCCCGTACGATCACCAACATGGTCCTGATCAATCTGGCCGTGATGGTGGGCATGTTGTGTGCCCAATGGCCCTGGCGAGCCTGCAGTCACCACACATAGGCACGGTTCACGCAGCGGCGTCTGGCACGGTCATCCCGCAGACGCCGCAGGCGGGTCAGCTCAATCGATGATCAAACGACCTTACGCACAAGGAGATGACATGGTGGACCAAAAGACACAGCCAAACCTGAGCGACCCATCCGCGCAGACAAAGCATAACCAGCTCGAGCGGCAAGAGCCGCAAGAGCCGCAAGAACAAGTGAGCCAGGCAGATGCGACGGCTCGGCCGGCTTCCCCCGCAACGCCCGGACGAAGGCCACTTTTCCGCGTCTGACGACCACTGCAGCCGAGCCCGATGCCCGGCGCCAGCACTGTGGTCGGGGCGTGCTCGACGGCCTTTGTGGACGCCAGTTTCCCCGTCGCCGCACGGCGAACCGTCCGCCGAACCGCGAGGCTCAGCCTGCTCACAAACCGGGGTCACAAGAATGAACGCGCCCACTTCAGCCAGCGTTTCCAAAGGCCAAACCGGTGCCGTCGGGCATACGACCGAGCAGAGTACACTGGGTCCGGACGAGTTGCGCCGGATGGACGCCTACTGGCGGGCCGCCAACTATCTGGCCGTCGGGCAGATCTATCTCTACGACAATCCGCTGCTGCGCGAGCCGCTGACGCTGGCGCATGTCAAGCCCCTGGTGGTCGGGCACTGGGGCACGACGCCGGGGCAGAATTTCATCTACGTGCATTTGAACCGGGTCATCACGAAGCATGACCTGGACATGATCTACATCGCCGGTCCAGGCCATGGCGGCCCGGCCCTGGTGGGCAACGTGTATCTCGAGGGCACGTGGAGCGAGGTCTATCCGAACGTCACCCAGGACGAAGCCGGACTGAAAAAGCTGTTCAAGCAGTTTTCGTTTCCGGGTGGCATTTCCAGCCATGTCGCGCCTTCTACGCCGGGGTCGATCCACGAAGGCGGTGAACTCGGCTACTCGCTCAGCCATGCCTTCGGCGCGGCGTTCGACAATCCCGAGTTGGTTGTCGCCTGCATCGTCGGCGACGGCGAGTCGGAAACCGGGCCGCTGGCGACCGCATGGCATTCCAACAAGTTCCTCAACCCGATAACCGATGGTGTCGTGCTGCCGATCCTGCACCTCAACGGCTACAAGATCAGCAACCCAACGGTCCTGGCCCGCATCGAGCACGAGGAGCTGGAGCAGTTCTTCAGGGGCTGCGGCTGGACGCCGCTGTTTGTCGAAGGCGACGATCCAGACACGATGCATGAGCTCATGGCCGCCACGATGGAGAAGGCCGTCGAGGACATCCGGCGCATCCAACGGCAAGCCCGCACGACGAACGACCCGGCCCGCCCACGCTGGCCGATGATTGTCCTCCGGTCTCCAAAGGGCTGGACGGGTCCGAAAGTTGTGGATGGCCTGCAGATCGAAGGCACGTTCCGCGCACATCAGGTGCCGCTGCTGGTAGACGCCGCGCATCCCGATCACGTCAAGCTGCTCGAAAGCTGGATGAAAAGCTACAAGGCAGAGGAACTGTTCGATCAAAACGGCCGCCTGATCGCGGAACTGGCCGATCTGGCGCCGAAGGGCGACCGGCGGATGGGTGCCAATCCGCACGCCAACGGAGGCGTTCTGCTGCACGACCTGCGGATGCCCGACTTCCACCGCCATGCGGTGACCGTGCCATCGCCCGGTGCCGTTGTCGGCCAGGATACGATGGTGTTGGGCAAGTTCCTGCGCGACGTCGCAGCGCTCAATCAGGAACAGCGCAACTTCCGCATCTTCGGCCCCGACGAAACCCTTTCGAATATTCTGGGGGCGGTCTTTGAAGTCACCAACCGACAGTGGGAAGCGCGCGCGGAAAAGAACGACGAATTCCTCGCGCCCGACGGCCGTGTGCTGGACTCAATGCTCAGCGAGCATCAGTGCGAGGGCTGGCTCGAAGGTTACCTGCTGACTGGACGGCACGGATTGTTCAACAGCTACGAGGCGTTCATCCGCATTGTCGATTCGATGTTCAGCCAGCATGCCAAGTGGCTCAAGGTCACGCTGGAGTTACCCTGGCGGCGAAAGATCGCCTCCCTGAACTATCTGCTCGCCTCGCACGTCTGGCAGCAGGACCACAACGGCTTCACCCACCAGGATCCCGGCTTCCTCGATCACGTTATCAACAAGAAGGCGGATATCGTGCGGGTCTACTTGCCGCCCGATGCCAACTGTCTGCTGTCGGTGTTCGATCACTGCCTGCGCAGCCGGCATTACGTCAACGTCGTGGTGGCCGGTAAACACGCACTGCCGCAATGGCTGAGCATGGATGCCGCCGTCGTGCATTGCACGGAAGGCATCGGCATCTGGCAGTGGGCCAGCAACGACCAGCACGGCGAACCGGACGTGGTGATGGCCTGCTGCGGCGACACGCCGACGCTGGAAGTTCTTGCCGCAGTCTCGATCCTTCGCAAGCACCTGCCCGATCTGAAGATCAGGGTGGTGAACGTGGTCGATCTGATGCGGCTACAGCCCAGCGCAGAACATCCGCATGGATTGAGCGAGACAGCCTACGATTCGCTGTTCACCAAGGACAAGCCGATCATTTTTGGCTTTCACGGCTATCCCTCGCTCGTTCACGGGCTGACCTACCGCCGTACCAATCACAACCTGCATGTCCGGGGCTACAAGGAAGAAGGCACCATTACCACGGCGTTCGACATGCGGGTGCAGAACGACCTTGACCGCTTCCACTTGGTGCAAGACGTGGTGGACCGCCTGCCGCATCTGGCGAGCGCGGGGGCCTACCTGAAGCAGTCGATGCGAGACAAGCTTATCGAGCACAAGCTGTATATCGATCGGCACGGCGAAGATCTGCCGGAAATCCGCGACTGGAAATGGGGCGACGCCGCATGAGCGCGCAACAACTCATCGACACGGCCAGGGCGCTGGTGGCCGGCGACAAGGGCCTGCTCGCGATGGACGAGAGCAATCCAACCTGCAACAGGCGCTTCGCCGAGGTCGGCATCGCGCAGACCGAGGCGGCCCGGCGCGCCTACCGCGACCTGATCGTGACCACGCCCGGTCTCAGCGAGTGTATCAGCGGTGCCATCCTCTATGACGAAACGATCCATCAGAAAGCCGATGATGGCACGCCTATCGTCGATGTCCTCGCGCATGCTGGCATCGTTCCCGGCATCAAGGTCGACATTGGCGCGAAGGATCTGGCCGGCCACCCGGGAGAGAAGGTGACCGAGGGCCTGGATGGCTTGCGCGCCCGCCTGCTGGCGTACGGCGAAATGGGCGCGCGCTTCGCCAAGTGGCGCGGCGTGATCGCGCTTGGCGAGGGCACGCCGAGCTCCGGCTGCATCGCCGCCAACGCCCACGCGCTGGCGCGCTATGCCGCGCTGTGCCAGGAAGCCGGACTAGTTCCCATTGTCGAGCCGGAGGTGCTGATGGTGGGTGAGCATTCGCTGGAGCGGTGCCGGGCGGCGACCGAGGACGTGCTGCGCGGCGTCTTCGAGCAGCTCCACGTCCAGGGCGTGATGCTGGAGGGGATGATCCTCAAGCCCAACATGGTGCTGCCAGGTATGACCTGCGCCAAGCAGACACGGCCGAGGCAGTAGCGGACGCCACCGTCGCCTGCCTGCTGCGCGTCGTTCCTGCCGCCGTTCCAGGGATCGCGTTTCTGTCGGGCGGCCAATCGAGTGAACTGGCGTCTGCCCGTTTGAACGCCATGAACGTCAGGTCCAAAGCGCCGGGCTCGCGCCTGCCGTGGGCGTTGGCGTTTTCGTTTGCCCGAGCCATCCAGCAACCGGCGCTGCGGATCTGGCGCGGCGAGGCGGCAAATCGCGCGGCGGCGCAGCAGGCTCTGTATCATCGGGCCCGCTGCAACGTGGCGGCGCGCCGAGGCGAATACAGCGCCGCAATGGAGAAAATGTGACCGAGGCGACAGGCCGTTGAGCGCGGACCCGACGCAGCGTCCGCGGCTCTGGTTCATTCGCCATGGCGAAACCGCGTGGTCGCTCTCGGGTCAGCACACCGGCCGTACCGACATTCCGTTGACTGCGCACGGCGAGACCGAGGCGCGCGAACTCGAACACCAGCTTCGCGAAATTCGATTCTCCCACGTGCTGACCAGCCCGCGGCAGCGCGCGGCGCGCACCTGCGAACTGGCCGGCCTGGGGCGGGCGGCAGAGATCGAGCCGGACCTGGCCGAATGGGACTACGGCGATTACGAAGGACAGCTCTCCGCCGACATTCGCAAGGGACGGCCAGGCTGGGACATATTCCGCGACGGTTGCCCGCACGGCGAAACGCCGATGCAAATCGCTGGCCGCGCCGATCGATTGATCGACCGTCTTGGCGCGTTGACGGGCAATGTCGCGCTGTTTTCGCACGGCCAGTTCGGGGTCGTCCTGGCCGCGCGATGGATCGGGCTGGCAGTGGTCCACGGGCAAAACTTCTCGCTCGGCCCGGCGTCGCTCAGTATTCTCTCGCACACCCCGCATCATCCCAAGGTGCGGGTCATCGAACTTTGGAACGCCGTCCCCGGTTACCTGTTGACCGACCGATAAAGCCACTGGTGTAAATCGGCACTATCCGATGACCCCAGCGATGCCGGCCAGATCAACGGTTTAACGCGCGGATCGGCGTCGGGACCCCTCACCGATCCACAATCGCGGGACAAACAGCCAGGTACATCGAGACCCAGTTGCTGGATTTTGCTGAGACTCGGCGGGATAGCGACACCTCCGTAACGATGCCTACGGTGCATGGCGTCAGCCCATCGATGCGAACGGTTTTGACCATGCACTTTAGTCAACTCAATCCTGGACCAGTCGGGGACGGCCCGCGGGATCTCGTTGTTGCGGGGGAAAAGATCTACCAGGAGGGAATTCCCGAAGCGAATGTTCCCGCATGCTCAGCCTGTCACGGTCCAGAGGCCCACGGTAAAGCGGAAATTCCGCGTTTGGCCGGTCAGCTTTATACGTACACCCTCAAAGAATTGACGCGTTGGAGCGTAGAGCGAGGGCATGGTCCGCCGAAGGAAGACCTATCATCGGTCATGGCGCCCATTACGCATAACTTGTCTCAATCCCAAACTGCCGCTGTCGCGGCCTACCTCAGTTATCTGAAGTAACTCCTGTTGTTTGACGTATTTTCGGTTCACTAGCACTACTTTGGCACTTGTACGGTTACGGGGCTGTTGTGTAACCGACTGGGAGTCGGTGGAGTATGCGCTGTGTCCCGGACGAGCGACATCGGTGTGGATCTTGAAGCGTGGCTGGCGCCGTTCCTCGGCGTGATCGGGCGCAGCACGCGGAGCAAGTGGGCACCGCTGTATGCGCAAGGATTGCTCGGGCCGGACGGCCCGAAGAGTGTGCAGCCAATCGCGGCTCGGCTTGGCCTTGTTGGCCACGGCCAGCTCTACCATTTCGTCAGCAGTCCGGCCTGGGATGATGCGCCGCTCTGGCGGGTGCTGGCCGAGTAGGCGGATCGTCTGGTGGGTGGTGACGACGCGGTGCTTGTGATCGACGACACGGCGCTGCCGAAGAAAGGCACGGCCTCGGTCGGTGTGGCGGGCAATACTGCGGCGCCCTGGGCAAGCAGGCCAACTGTCAGTCCCTGGTGTCGCTGACGCTGGCACGCCGCGAGCTGCCCGTGCCGATCGGGCTGCGGCTCCTCCTGCCGAGTGCTTGGATCGACGATCCCGCACGCTGTGCCAGGGCTGGCGTGCCGGAGGCGGCGCGCATTGCGCAAACCAAGCCGCAGATCACGCTTGCCGAGAACGATCGATTGATGGCGGCGGGATTGCGCTTCGGCTGCGTGCTGGCGGGTGCCGGATACGGCAGCGGGGCACCGTTTCGCCAAGGGCTGGGCGGCGCGGTGTTCGGGGTGATCACGCCGCTGGTGGCGGCTGACATCACCGGGCGTGGCAGATGGTTCAACCTGCGGATGGGAATATTGGGGCTGGCGGTCGGGCTGGCGGCGACGGTGAGCAATATGGCGGCGGGGGCCATCGCCAGCAGCCTGGGCGTTCAGACGGCGTTCATTGCGCTGGCTCTGGCCGGGATCTGCGCGGTGATGGCTGCGGGGTTCGGAATGCCGGAGACGCAACCGCTTGCGGCGGTAGCGTGAGGGGACTTCAGGAATCCGCCTGTCATCGCGCCGATCAGCGCCGGGATCCCACGCAGGTTCGCAGTCACCGGCCAATCTTCCTGAGCCGCTTGAGAGATTCCGCCAGCAACGGCTCCTGTCTGAGTAATTCCTTGATGTGGTTGGCAGCCAGNNGTCATGGCGACCAGCACGCTTCGACGATCGGTTGGCGAGTGCCTACGCTCGACTAGTTTGGCACTGACAAGCCGGTCGATGAGCTGAACCGCACCATGGTGTTGCAATAGCATTTGTTCGGCGAACTCCCTGATCATGA
>PKWQ01000341.1 GCA_003133265.1 Acetobacteraceae bacterium | reverse complement strand
GATATGGTCGGTGCTGATGGCATCCGCCAGCCGCTTCTTCGCGGCCCAGGACTTGCGCATGAAGCCGCCGAAGCCGGTGAAATCCCCCTTCAGCAGGCTTTCCTTCATGCCGATGGTGTCTTCCTTCATCTCGTGCATCGCGTCCAGCGTGGTGCCCTTGTTCTCGGTGAGGTTGTCGGTCTGCATCTTGATGATGCTGGCCGAGGAACGCGAGACGCCGCTGTTGAACAGCACGAGAGAGGTTTCCATCTCCGAGAGGATCCAGTTCTTGACCCTCAGCGGGTTCACGATCACCCGGTCGCCCGGCAGGAACTCCATGAAGTTCACGCCGCCGAAGGTCGCGGCATACTGGTCCTGCCGCCCGCCGCCGAGGCCAGCGTCGATCCGCTCGATCTCGAAGGCAAGGCGGGCGATCTCGTACTCGCCAAGCGGCAGGTTCAGCCATTCCACGAATGCCTTGAGCAGCGAAACCACCATCGTCGAGGACGTGCCGAGGCCGGAGCCGGGCGGGGCGTCGCAGAAGGTGGTGATGCGGCATGCCAGCGGCTTGCCACCGTTGAACTGCCGCACGACGCGGCGATACACGGCGCGGTGCAGGATCAGCGGGTAGGCGATCTCCATCTCCGCGTCCGCCGGGGCCTCGAACACGCCATCGATGTCGGAGGCCTTGAACACCACGCGCCCGTCATCGGTCGGTTCGATGATGGTATAGGCGTACATGTCGATGGTGGCATTGAGCACCGCCCCGCCGAACTGGTCGCAATACGGCGAAACGTCGGTGCCGCCGCCGGCCAGGCCGAGGCGCAAAGGGGCGCGCGATCGCACGATCATCTGGTGGTCCCCATCCTGGTGGTCCCCATCCTGGTTGTCAGAGCGTCAAAACCGTATGGCCGTCGGGCCGGCGCTTTTGGTGGCGTTGGTCCAGGCAATGGTGGGGCCGATCGCCATAAGATTAGCGTATAGCAGGCGGCAGACCCAGGGAGGAACGGGCGGTGCGTTATGGTTTCTATCTCCCCACACGCGGCCCCCTGGCCAACGGCCCGGCGGTCGTCGCGCTGGCGCAAGGCGGCGAGCGGCTCGGGTTCCATTCCGCGATGATCGCGGACCATGTGGTTTTCCCGGTCGAGGTCTCCTCGCGCTATCCCTACACCGTCTCCGGCGAGCATCCGAGCCACGGCGACGCGCTGGAGGTGCTGTCGATGCTGGCCTTCGTCGCCGGACGCACCGAGCGGCTGCGGCTGGTGACCAGCGTGCTGATCCTGCCCTACCGCAACCCGGTGCTGACCGCGAAGATGATCGCCACCATCGACGTGATGTGCGAGGGGCGGGTGACGCTCGGCGTGGGCGTGGGCTGGCTGGAGGAGGAATTCGCGGCGCTGGGTACGGCGGATTTCGTCCGGCGCGGCGCGGTCAGCGACGAGTATCTGGCGATCTTGCGCAAACTGTGGACGCAATCGCCGGTGTCCCATGCGGGTGAATTCTATTCATTCAAGGCGTTACGCTGCGAACCGCAGCCGGTGCAGAAGCCATATCCGCCGATCTGGGTGGGCGGGCACAGCCGCGCGGCGCTGCGTCGGGCAGCGCGGTATGGCGATGGCTGGCATCCGGTGGGCGCCATCGCCGCGGTGCCGCTGCCGCCGGCCGAACTGCGGGCCAAGCTCGATGAGCTGAAACGGCTGACCGAGGCGGAGGGGCGAGATTTTTCCGCCCTGACGATCTCCTACAAGGCGCCGTTATACGATGTGGCGCTGCCCGGACCGGATGGCGGGCGCAGGCCGTTTTCCGGCACGGCGGAGCAGGTCGCGGACGATATCCGAGCCTTCGCGGCGATCGGGGTGGATGAGTTAATTTTTGATTTCCGCGGCGAGAGCCTGGCCGAGAGCCTGGAGCGGATGGATCGGTTCGCGGCCGAGGTGCGGCCGCTGGTGGGATAAAGCGGCCCACGGCGGCGAGGGTCTTGGTCTGCGAGACTACGTTCACCATCGCCGATGCCGTGGTGCGGGCGTTCAGCCTGCGTGGGACTGCCTGTGGGGAGCCTTAGACCGCGATCCTGTCAGGTTGACGCGATTGGGCTGCCCGGGTTCGGTTTTATTGCAAAACATTTGGCTTTCTGCTTGAAATTTCATGCGGTACCGTTCTCGCCGTCCCTTTGGGGGACCTCGGATGGTACTTGCCAAGCTGGCACCGCGGTGGCCTGCGGAAAGGAAAGCGGACATGGCTGACCACAAGAAGACCCAGCCCGAAACCGTTCTGAACCGGCGCGGTGCGCTCGGGCTCGCTGCCGCGGTGGCGACATTCGGCGCCGCCATGGGAATAGATGTCTCCGACGCGAACTCAGGCATATATCTGAAGTATAGTAATCCTCAAGGCGGTCCAGAGAGGGCCTCGCCCAGCCCGGCGCCGCAACCCCAGACGCCGCAACCTCCGGCGCCGCAACCTCTGGCGCCGCAGCTCCAGACGCCGCAACCAATCAAGGAGCCTACGACACTCGGCGCGCCAGGCTCAGTGCAGCAGAAAGGCGAGGGGGGGTGGGAAACGCATGAAATCAAGGTGAAATCAAAGTGAAAAAACGCTCCGATTCTTCAGACCAGACCAAGGCGCCGTTTCCTGAAAAAGCTCGCTAACCCTTCAGGCCAGACCCGCTAATGGGCCGCTGACTCCATCGGAGGCCGTGCCATGGCCTATGCTCGCCTTCCGCTGGAAAGCGGGCCACCGCTGCAGCGCGACAGTGCGTTCTCGTATGCCTGCGCTGGCTGCGGGTACTGCTGCCACGACATGGGGATCCGCATCGGCCCCTACGAGATCCTGCGTCTTGCCCGGGCGCGCGGGTTGTCCACGACCGCGTTCATCGCCCGCTACACCGAGGCGGGCGGTACCATGCTGCGTAACGAGGCGGACGGAGCGTGCCCGTTCCTGATCGGCCGTGCATGCGCGGTACACGATGACCGGCCCGTGGTCTGCCGCCTGTACCCGCTCGGTCGAATGGTCGAGGCCGGCGGCATCGAAACCTTCGCCACCGTCGTGCCGCATCCAGGCAGCGAGGGAAGGCGCGGCCAGGACGGCACGGTTGCCGATTTCCTGCTGCGCCAGGGGGTGGAGCCGTTCCTCGCGATCGGCGAGCGCTATCGTGTGCTGTACCGCCGCATGCTGGATCTTCTGGTCCGTGCCGAACCCGACGAGGCCGGGCGGCTGGCGGATCGGCGCGTGACACTCGATGCGCTTGCCGCCGGGGAGGCAGTGTCGGCCTGGCTCGACATCGACGCCACCGTCGCGGCGTTCTGTGGGTCCACAAGCCAGCCGTTGCCCGAGGACCTGGCCGGGCTGATCGATCTCCATCGGGCCGCGCTGACAGAATGGCTGGATGGCATGGACGCCGCGGTCTGATTCTCAATCGCGGATTTGACCCGGGCGGACCGACCTCCGGCTTGCCGAGCGGCTTCATCAGTCAGCCGGTCCGTGCCGGCGGCATTGCCGAAATGTAAGCTTTCAGGAATGGCACCGGCCAAGGGTGCGGCCGTTCCGCTGAACCCGGCGCCTGACGCTCTGGCCCGGCTGTTGCGCCCCCGTGCCACGCAGTTCTGCGGTCAGGGCAGGGCTTCCATCGATCATGGTGGTATCATTATTATCTTTTCTCCCCCTTTCATCCATCCGGCTTCCGGCCTAAAAGGCCGACAGAATCGTCTTGCGTCCCATGCGGCGTTGTACGCAACGGCGCCGTGTGGTCTGGCGGGGCAACGGGGCTCTCCGTTCCCCCTTAATTGTGAGCAGAGGATCAGCGGATGCGCCTGGCGGTGCTGAAGGAAAGACGTGCGTCTGAAACGCGCGTCGCGGCCACTCCCGAGACAGTAAAGAAATACGTCGCGTTGGGGCTGACGGTTGCAGTGGAAACCGGGGCGGGGGCGCATGCCTCCATCGCGGATGCGGAGTTCGCAGCCGCGGGGGCGGAAATCGCCGCCGATCCCGGTGCCGCCCTGAACGGGGCCGGGATCGTGCTGGCGGTGCAGACGCCGGAAGCGGAGCAGCGAGCGCTGATCCCGCGCGGGGCGCTGCTGGTCAGCATTTCCGGTGCCTTCGCCGACCCCGATCTGGTGCCCTCGCTGGCCCAGGCCGGGATCGACGCGGTGGCGATGGAACTGCTGCCGCGAATCACCCGGGCCCAATCGATGGACGTGCTGTCCAGCCAGGCCAACCTCGCCGGCTACCGCGCCGTGATCGAGGCGGCCTGGGCGTTCGAGCGCGGCTTCCCGATGATGATGACCGCCGCCGGCACCGTGCCGCCGGCCCGCGTGTTCGTCGTGGGCGCCGGCGTGGCCGGGTTGCAGGCGATCGCCACCGCCCGCCGGCTCGGCGCCATCGTCTCGGCGACCGACGTCCGCCCGGCGGCGAAAGGGGAGATCAAGTCCCTCGGCGCCAGCTTCGTCGGGGTCGAGGACGAGGAAACCTCCGGCCAGACCGGCGCCTACGCCAAGGAAATGAGCGACGCTTTCCGCCAGAAGCAGGCGGAGCTGATGGCGACGACGGTGGCCAAGAACGACATCGTCATCACCACCGCCCTGGTGATGGGCCGCAAGGCGCCGATCATCGTCAATCAGGCGATGGTGGACAGCATGCGTCCCGGCAGCGTGATCATCGATCTGGCGGCGGAAGCCGGCGGCAACTGCGCCGCCACCGTGCCGGGCGAGCGGATCGTGACGCCGAACGGGGTCACCATCCTGGGCTACCGCAACTGGCCCGGGCGTATCGCCGTCGCCTCCAGTTCGCTCTATGCGCGCAACCTGATGACGTTCCTGACCACCTTCTGGGACAAGGAGACGCAGTCTCCGAAGCTGCCCGAGGCGGACGATATCGTTAAAGGTGTGGCGCTGACCCGCGGCGGAGCCGTGATCCACCCGCTTTTCCTGCCCGCCCAGGCTGCCTGACACCGGAGAGAGTGTGATGAACCCGAACGAGTTGGCCGATCAGGCCGCACGGATCGCAGAGCGCGCCCAGGAACTGGCCGCGAATCTGCACAGCATGGCCGAGGCGGCAGGCGCGCCGGCCGCGGCGGCCGAGCCCTTCATCTTCCTGTTGGCCATTTTCCTGATGGCCTGCTTCGTCGGCTACTATGTGGTGTGGAACGTCACCCCGGCGCTGCACTCGCCGCTGATGGCGGTGACCAACGCCATCAGCTCGGTGATCATCGTCGGCGCCATGCTGGCGACCGGCCTTGGCACCAGCGCCTGGGCGATGGGTTTCGGCTTCGTCGCCGTCACCCTCGCCAGCGTGAACATATTCGGCGGTTTCGTCGTCACGCAGCGCATGCTCTCCATGTTCAAATCGAAGAAATAGGCGTCAGCAGATGTCCGCAAGCTTGACCTCTCTCGCCTATCTCGTCGCCGCCGTGCTGTTCATCCTGGCATTGCGCGGCCTGTCCCACCCCACCACGTCCCAGCAGGGCAACCGCTTCGGCATGATCGGCATGGCGGTCGCCGCCGCGGCGACGCTGCTGCATACCGGCATGGCCACCAACGGCTATGGGTTGATCGTGCTGGGCGTCGCCATCGGCGGCGGTATCGGCACCTTCGTCGCCCGGCGCATCCAGATGACCGCGCTGCCGCAACTGGTCGCGGCCTTCCACTCGCTGGTGGGCCTCGCCGCCGTGTTCGTCGCCGCCGCGGCACTGAACGCGCCGGAAGCGTTCGGCATCGGCACCGCCGCGCATATCCATCCGCAGAGCCTAGTGGAGATGTCGATCGGTCTGGCCATCGGCGCCGTCACCTTTACCGGCTCGCTGATCGCCTTCGCCAAGCTGCAGGCGATCATGAAGGGCGCGCCGATCACGTTCCCGGGCCAGCACAAGCTGAACCTGGGGCTTGGCATCCTGCTGGTGCTGCTGGTCGTGTACTTCGTCGCCAGCGGCAGCCAGATCGCCTTCTGGGCGATCGCCCTGGTGGCGCTGGCGCTCGGCTTCCTGCTCATCATCCCGATCGGCGGCGCCGACATGCCGGTGGTGGTGTCCATGCTGAACAGCTACTCCGGCTGGGCGGCGGCGGGCATCGGCTTCACCATCCAGAACCTCGCTTTGATCATCACCGGCTCGCTCGTCGGCGCGTCCGGCGCGATCCTGTCTTATATTATGTGCAAGGGCATGAACCGCAGCATCATCAACGTGCTGCTGGGCGGCTTCGGCACCGATACGGGCGTGGGACCGGCGGCGGGCGCCAGCGGCGACCGGACCGTGAAAAGCGGGGCGGCCGAGGACGCGGCCTTCATCATGAAGAACGCCTCCAAGGTGATCATCGTGCCCGGCTACGGCATGGCGGTCGCCCAGGCGCAGCACTCCCTGCGCGAGATGGCGGACACGCTGAAGAAGGAAGGGGTGGAGGTGAAATACGCCATCCATCCCGTCGCCGGCCGCATGCCCGGCCACATGAACGTGCTGCTGGCCGAAGCCAAGGTGCCCTACGACATCGTNNGCGCCAACGACGTGACCAACCCCGCCGCCAAGACCGACCCGCAGTCGCCAATCTACGGCATGCCGATCCTGGAAGTGGACAAGGCGCGGACGGTGCTGTTCGTGAAACGTTCCATGGCCTCGGGCTATGCCGGCGTCGACAACGAGCTGTTCTTCCGCCCGAACACGATGATGCTGTTCGGCGACGCGAAGAAGATGACCGAGGAAATCGTCCAGGCACTCAATCACTAAGGTTCGTTAAGCACTAAGATCCGTTAAGCCCCCCGTCCTGGGGGGCTTTTCGGTTCTGCCGGCCTCGTTCCGGTGCCCCGGCGGAGCCCGGTTTGCCGCGCAAAACGGCGCCGTGCGGCGATTTCGCGGCAAACATATCGGTATCGATACGGCAAGCTGATCGCTTCACTATTGTGTGACCGGCATCGATCGCCCGTCTTTTGAGCGGAATATGCCGTTATTCCAATATATTAGAGAGATCTCCGGCTATTTGCGTCCCATAGGCCATTGGGTTATTAAATGGTTAACGATCCGGACATCGGGCGGTTGAGGCGGGCGACAGGTGGTTTTGCGTATCGTTCGTGTATAAAGTCCTTGCGACCAGCGATCTAAGGTAGGTAGATTATTAACATATGGTTTTTGGCTGGTTGCGATGGTCTGCGGGCCAGAGGCGGGGCTGGGTTTTTTTGTAGATAGTTGCGAAAAATCGACCCCCATGAGAACCGGCGCCTAGTCTGTAACAGACCCCAATCGGGGGCTGGATGTTGCGTCCTTCGATCTTAATCTGGTTACAGCGCGTGAATGGAGATAACTATGGCAGCGGTTACGGTTCCAGGTTCGGACGGCTCCTTCACTATTACGCCGAGTGGCAC
>PKWQ01000470.1 GCA_003133265.1 Acetobacteraceae bacterium | reverse complement strand
CACCAGAAGGTGATCGAGGAAGCCCCGGCGCCGGGCATGGACCCGGCCCGCCGCGCGGCGATGGGCAAGGCCGCCGTCGAGGTCGCCAAGGCCGTCGGCTATGTTGGCGCCGGCACCGTCGAGTTCGTGGCCGACGAGACCGGGTTCTACTTCCTGGAGATGAACACGCGGCTGCAAGTCGAGCATCCGGTGACGGAGATGATCACCGGCACCGATCTGGTGGAGTGGCAGCTCCGTGTCGCCGCCGGCGAGCCGTTGCCGGCGACGCAGGACGACATCGCGCTGCACGGGCATGCGTTCGAGGTGCGTATCTACGCCGAGGACCCGGCGCGCGATTTCGCCCCCTCGATCGGCCGGCTGACCGCGTTCCGCACGCCGGCGGAGCGGGACGGCGTGCGCGTCGACAGCGGCGTGGTCGCCGGCGATTCCATCTCCGTCCATTACGACGCGATGATCGCCAAGCTGATCTGCCACGGCTCGACGCGGGCGGAGGCGCTGGCGAAGTTGCGTGCAGCTCTCGCCGGCTGCGAGGTCGCGGGAGTGGCGAGCAACCTCGATCTGCTGGCGCGCATCGCCGCGCACCCGGACTTCGCCGCCGGCGGCATCGATACCGGATTCATCGCCCGCAACGCGGACACGTTGCTCGCCGGCCAGCGTGCGCCGGACGCGCATGTGCTGGCGGCGGCGGCGCTGACGGTGCTGCTGGACGAGGACGAGGCAGCCGCCCGGACGGCGGCGGCCGGCGCCGATCCCTATTCGCCCTGGAATGCGCGCGATTTGTGGTGGCCGAACGCGGCGCGCGAGCGGGTGCTGGACCTGATCGCCGACGATAGTGCCTATCCGGTCGGCGTGCGGCGCGAAGGTGCTGCGTGGCGGCTGGCAGCCGGCGGGGCCGACCTGCTCGGCTATGCGGCGCGCGCGGCGGACGGGCGGGTGGAGATCGACCTCGACGGCATGCGCGAAACTGTCGGCGCGGCGCATCAGGGCGACAGCCTGACCCTGCGCATCCGTGGCGAGACCTTCCGCTTCCGCCAGCCCGACCCGATCGCCGCCGCGGCCGAGGAACAGGATGGCGGCGATCGGCTGACCGCGCCGATCCCCGGCCAGGTGACGCGGGTGCTCGTGGCGCCCGGCCAGACGGTGCAGCGCGGCGACGTGCTGGTGGTGCTGGAGGCGATGAAGACCGTCTTCCGCCTGACCGCCAAGACCGACGCGACGGTGGAAACCGTCGCCTGCGCCGCCGGGGAGATGGTGCAGGAAGGTCAGCTGCTGGTGAGCTTCGTCGAGACGCCCTGAGCGATGCGATCTACCCCGACCGGCTGCTGTCGGTCAGCCGCGTCAGGCTGACGCAGGCGGCGATGGCGGCGATGCCGCCGGCGACCACCAGCGTGACCGTGGTGCCGTGCTCCGCGAACCGGCCGAACACCAGCGCGGCCTATGCGGCACCGATGGTCTGGCCGAGCAATCTCGCGGTGGCCTGCATGCCGCTGGCGCCGCCGGTGCGCGAGCGCGGCGCGGCCATGATCAGCGCGCGGTTGTTCGGGGTGTTGAACAGCCCGAACCCGAGGCCGCACAGCGTGACCCGCCAGACGATGTCGGCCGCGCTCGGATGGTCGGGCAGGAACCCGAGCAAGCCCAGCCCCGAGGCCATCAGCGCCAGCCCGACGCCACCCAGCAGACCGGCCGGCACCTTGTCCGACAGCCGGCCGATGAACGGCGCGATCACCGCCACGGTCATCGGCCAAGGGGTCATCAGCAGCCCGGTATCGACCTGCGACCGGCCCAGCGTGTTCTGGAACAGGAAGGGCAGGGACACCAGCGCCAGCCCCTGGGCGGCGAAGGCGCAGATCGAGGTGGCGACCGACAGCGCGAACAGCGGAATGCGCATCAGATCGACCGGCAGCAGCGGCGAGGCGCGCGAGGCTTGGCGCGCCACCAGCAACGCACCCATCAATACCGAGGCGACCACCTCCAGCACCACGATCGGCCACGCCTCGTCGTGGGCGATCCCGTCGATGCCGGTGATCAGCAGGCCGAAGGCCAGCGCGCACAATGCCGCGCTGACCACATCGAACTTGTGCGGCGAGCGGCGCGCGCGCGGCAAGGCGCGCAACGCGATCACCAGCCCCAGCGCGGCGAGCGGGACGTTGACCGCGAACAACCACTGCCAGTGCGCCACCGCCAGGATCGCCGCCGCCACGGTGGGCCCGGCGGCCGAGGCGATCGAGCCGACCGTGGCGTTGATGCCGAGCCCGCGCCCGAGCCACGCGCGCGGGTAGATCACCCGGACCAGCGCGCCGTTCACGCTCATGATGCAGGCCGCGCCCAGCCCCTGGAAGGAGCGGGCAATCGCCAGGGTCACCAGCGAATCCGCCGGGGCGCACCCCAGCGAGGCGATGCCGAAGCCGATCAGCCCGGCGATATACACCCGCCGGTAGCCGTAGATATCGCCGATCGAGGACAGCGGCAGTATCGCGATCGTCACCGTCAGCTGATAGGCGTTGACCACCCAGATCGAGGATGCCGCAGAGGAATTGAGGTCGGCGGCGATGGTGGGCAGCGCCACGTTGGCGATGGCCCCGTCCAGCACCGCGAGGGTAAGACCAAGCGCGATCGCCAGGATCGCCCAGTAACGCTGCGGGATCGGAATGCCGTCGGGTTCGGCGGTGGCGGTCTCAACCATCTTTTTGGCTTAGACCGCGTCCGGCTGGATGGCCAGAGGGCACGGGCATCAATTCCCTGGAACGGACGCTCCGGCGTCGAACGCCGCCAGTACTTCGGCGGGCGTGAGCGTGGCGAGGTACTGGCGGCGGAGTACCCGCACATCCGCTCCGCCCGGAGCACACAGAGCCGGGTCGGAATCGTGGGAGAAGATCGCCACGCAGCGGCAGCCGGTGGCGGCGATCAGGTGCATCGGTCCGGTGTCGTTGCCAACCGCGCCCACGGCGGCGCGCCCGAGGTCGGCGACGTCGCCCAGGCTCGTCCTGCCGGTCAGGTCGACCGTTTCCGGCACCGCATCGTGGATCGCGCGGCCCAAATCGCGCTCCGATTCCGTGCCGATGACGACCGGGGTGACGCCCCGGCGGACGAACTCGGCGGCGAGGGCGGCATAGTGCTGCACCGGCCAGCGCTTGCCCGGCCGCGTCGGCGAGCAGCCGGGCACCAGCAGCACGATGCGCCCGTGGCGGGGCAGGTCGAAGCGGGCGATGTCGCCGGTGCACCACGACAGATCGGCCGGCGGCGTATGCGCGATCCCGGCTTGGCGGAGCTGGTTCGGCTGACGCACCAGATCGTGCAGCCGGTTGCGGTTGGAATCGGCGTCCGGGTGGGAGCAGCCGGGCGCGATGCCGGACCATTCCGGCCGGTTATTGCGCGGAAAAAACTTGAAATACCGATTGCTGCGCCGCGATGTTTGCAGATCGTAGACCCGGTCGAACTGTCCCGCGATCAGCCGTCGGCGCAGCCGCAGCAGGCCGGGCAGATCCCACCATGCTGGTTGCTCGTCGATCCAGACGCGGTCGAACCAGGGTGCGCTCCGCATCCAGTTGGCGTATGGCTTCAGCGTCAGCAGGGTGATCTCGGCGTCCGGATGGTGCGCGCGGATCGCCGCGAACGGCCCGAGGGACTGGACGATGTTACCAAGCGCGCCGAGGCGGATGACCAGGATGCGGCGATGGGCCATCGTGGCCAAGTCCATAACAATCCATACCCTTATTCGGCGTGCTTGCCGGCGATATATATCCACTCGTCGCGCAGCAGCCCATAGCGCACTTCTTGCTCGGGCGGCATGCGGAAAGTTTCTACCGTAAAGCCAACTTCCTTTAATTTATCCGCAAAATCAATGCCGTAATAGCGCTTGTGGTCGGGTGCGCTGAAGTGCAGCGTGCGCAGCTCCGGCGTGGTGATCGCCGGGTTCTCGTAGGTTTCCTGGCGGGAGGCATTGACCGGCACGCTGAACACGGCGGTCCCGCCTGGCTTCAGCAGCCGGAACAGCTCGCGCATCGCCTGACGGTCGTCGTCGATATGCTCCAGCACATGGTGCGCCATCACCACGTCGTAGCTGGCGTCCGGCAGCGGGATCTTGGTGATGTCGACCTGATGGGTCACGCCCTTTTGCAGCAGGTCGGCGGTCTCGTAGAGCGGGTTGCCGCGCATCTGCTTCATCCAGACCTTTTCCGGCGCGAAATGCAGGATGCGCTTGCCGGCAAACTTGTTGCCGCCGCCCTCGGTAAGCCAGAGCCAGGTCAGCCGGTGCCGCTCCCGACAGCCGCATTGCAGGCACCTTGCGTCCCAGCGGGAGGGCTTGCCGACGCTGATGAAGATGCCGTGGTAGCCGCAGACCGGGCAAGTGCGCGGCACGATGGTGCGGGCGAACTGGCCACGGTCGCGGAACCACGCGCCGATCAGTCGGCGTGTCGAGGTCCAGGTCCGGGGCGTCAATGTTTCGGTGGAGGCGCTCATGCCGCTGGCGGCTATCACCCTCCTGTGTGCCTTGCAACCACCGCATGCGCTCCTCGTAGCCCCGCCGCGCGAGCCGCCAGATTGACGAACCCCCCGGCTAACGCCGAAAAGCCGTGCATGTTGATGTCCTCCCCTGCTTCCTCCACCGCTTCATCCTGGATCTTGAGCGAAGACTACGCCGGGCTGCGCGCCCAGGCGCTCGGTCTGGCCGAGGCCGCCGGGCTCGCTCCCGAACTGCGGGTGATGGTGCCGCGCGCGCCCTGGCGCTGGGTATCGGCCGGGCTCTGGCCGGCACCGCTCGCCGCCCTGCCGCCGGAGACGCTGGCCGGGCCGCGTCCCGATCTTGTCATCGCCTGCGGCGGGATGGGCGGGGCGGTCGGCGCGGCGCTGGCCAAGGGCGGGCAGCGCGTCGTCCAGGTGCAGCACCCACGGATGAATCCCGGCCGGTTCGATCTGGTGGTGGTCAACCGCCATGACGACCTGACCGGCCCGAACGTGATCGTCACCCGCACCGCGCTGCATCGCGTCACGCAGGCGCGGCTGGCGGCGGAAGCGGAGATCTGGCGCGAGCGGTTCGCGCATCTGCGCCGCCCGCTGGTCGCGGTGCTGATCGGCGGCTCCAACGGTCGGTTCCGGCTGGACGCGGCGGTCGGCACCAAGCTCGCGGGCCAACTGGCGCAGATGGTTCGCCGCGACAATGTCGGCATCGTCGTCACCCCCTCGCGCCGCACCGATCCGGCGGTGACCCGGATATTGAGCGATGTGCTGACCCCGCTCGGCGGCTGGGTGTGGGACGGCACCGGCGAGAACCCGTATTTCGGCATGCTGGCGCTGGCCGACGCCGTCGTGGTGACGATGGATAGCGTCTCCATGGTCTCGGAGGCCGCTGCCACGCACGTCCCGGTGCTGCTGGCGGAGTTGCCGGGCAGTTCGCGCCGGATCGGGCTGTTCAACCAGGGCCTGATCGACGACGGGCGGGTGCGTCCGTTCCAGGGTAAGCTGGAGACCTGGAAGACCCAGCCGCTGGACGATACCGCCGAAGCGGGCGCGGAAGTGCGCAGGCGGCTTGGTTTCTAGGCCGGGGCCGGGTAGGGAAGGCCATGTTGCAGATCCAGACCTTCGATGCCCGCGCCGGCGGCAATGTCCTCTACAAGGCGCTCGCCCACCCGTTGGCGGCGGAAGCCTTCGCGCGCCTCTATGCCCGTCTGGCCGAGGCCGGGCCGGTGGCGCTGTACGATCCCGACGGCATCGCCGAGGCGCTGCTGGCGATGTATCCGGACCTGCCGGGGCTCGCCGGGCTGTATGTCCACGACGTGCTGGCGGTCGGTACGGTGCGCGCCGGCATGACCGCGCAGGCGCTGACCGGGCTGGCGCGGTCGGGCGCGCGCACCGTCTTGATCGCCGCCTTCGATGCCGGGCGCATCGCCGCGCGCATCGCCCATCTGCTGCCCGAGGGTGCGAAGACGCTGACGCTGGACGAGGCGCGATTGCCCGGGGCGATGCTGTCCAACCATACCCGCTATCTGGACCGGCTGAACTTCGCCACCAACCTCGTCTTCTTCCGCGACGCGGGCGGGCTGTCGACGCGGCTGGTGTCCGCCAACTACTGGGCCAATTACGGCGCGCGCACGGTGCGGCTGTGGCTGCGGCTGTTCGACGCGGCCGGGCGCGTTCTGACGACCTGGGAACAGGACGTCCCGCCGGGTCCCGGCGGCATCGTCATCGACAGCCGGGAGGTGCGGGAGCGTTTCGGCCTGCCGGCCTTCACCGGGCAGATTTTCCTGCATGCCATCGGCGCCGCCGGGCACGACGTGGTGAAATACGCGCTCGACACCTATGCCACCGACGACGGCGCCAGCCTGTCCTGCACGCACGACGCCAACGCCTGGCCGTCGGACCGCTATGCCGGCCTGCCGGCGCCGCGCGCGGACGAGCGGGTGGTGCTGTGGTTGCAGAACAGCCACGCCGTGCCGATCCCCGCCGGTGCGATCACGCTCGATCGCATGGGCGCGGAACGGCCGGTGGCCTATGGGCGAGAGGTCGGTCCGTTCGCCACCGTGGCGCTGGATGTCGCCGATCTGCTGCCCGGCCTGCACTGGCCGGCGCAGATCGAGCTGCGCGCCGGGCGGCACATCGTCCGCCCGCGCTACGAGGTGATCCGCGCCAGGCGCACCCGCATCGCGCATGTGAACGTGGAACGCGCCGACCTGCGGCCGGACCCCGCGATACCGACGCTGCCGGAGGAGCTCGGGCGCGGCTATCTGCTGCCGTTCCCGGTGCTGGAGCCGGCACGCTTCCGCACCATCGTGCAGCCGACGCCGATGGCGGAGTCGCAGGCCAGCCTGCCGCTCCGGCTCGATTTGTTCATCGAGGACGGCACCAAGGTCGCCGAGCATTTCCTGGGCAACCTGCCGCGCGACCATGATGTCGTGCTCGACCTGGACACCATCCCCGGCATGGCGCGCGGGCACGGCGAACTGGTCTACGATTTCCGCGACGGCGGATCGGCGGACGGGTGGCTGCACGCGCTGGTCCGTTTCGAGGACCGCGCATCCGGCCACGCGGCGGAAACCAGCTTCGGCGCGCACATCTTCAACACCGCGATGACCTACAAGGACGAGCCGCAATCGTACAACGGCCCCCCGCCCGGCCTGTCGACCCGTCTGTTCCTGAAGCTGGGCGACGCGCGGCGGCGCGGCTTCACCCACCTGATCTATCCGGCCTCCGCGCGGTGGCATCCGCATTCCTCCACCGCGCTGGAGCTGCATGATTCCGATGGTGCGCGGATCGCGACCGAACACCTCAGCATTGCCTGCTCCGGCTCCTCCACGGTCTGGCCGCATCTGGTGTTCGGCGAGGCGCTGCTGGCGCAGGCCGGCCCGCGCGGCTACGTGCTGATCCGCGACACGACCTGCCGGCTGTTCGGCTATCACGGGCTGATGGACGATGAAGGCGGGTTCTCGCTGGACCATATGTTCGGGTTCTGAGGGCAGCGTGCAGCCATGCGAGAGGATCTGTTGGCGTGACCTATACCGTTCACGAGATGTTTCTGACCGCGCAGGGCGAGGGCGCCAACCTCGGCCGCGTCTGCGTGTTCGTCCGTTTCGCCGGATGCAATCTGTGGTCCGGCCTGGAAGCAGACCGCGCCTCGGCAGTATGCCGGTTCTGCGACACCGAGTTTCGTGACGGCACGAAATATTCCACGGCGGAGGCTCTGGCGGACGCCGCCGCTTCGCTGTGGCCCGCCGGCCAGCCTGATCGCCGGGCGGTGCTGACTGGCGGGGAACCCCTGCTGCAAGTCGATGCGACATTGGTGGGCGCGCTGCGTGATCGCGGTTTCTGGGTGGCGGTGGAAACCAATGGCACCCAGCCATTGCCGTGTCGTCTGGACTGGGTGTGCGTCAGCCCGAAGGCCGGGGCGCCGCTGGTGCTGGCCGAGGCCGACGAACTCAAGCTGGTCTATCCGCAGCCCGGCGCCGAACCGGAGAGGTTCGCGGACTTCACCGCCGGCCATCGCTGGCTGTCGCCGATGGATGGACCCGCCATCGTAGCCAACACCGCTGCCGCCGCCGCCTATTGCCTGACCCATCCGGCGTGGCGGCTGAACATCCAGGCGCACAAGACGTGGGGGCTGCGATAGCGCCGGGACGGCGCGGTTAATAACCATCCGAAACCATCGCCCCGCTTGCATGCCGCACCGCAACACGCGAAGCTTCGGCCCATGGACACTCACGATTTCGATGTCGTCGTCATCGGTGCCGGCATGGCCGGCGCCACCACCGCCGCCGCGCTCTCGGCCGACCACCGCGTCGCGCTGATCGAGGCCGAGGAACAAGCCGGCTATCACAGCACCGGCCGCTCGGCGGCGATCTGGATACTGAATTACGGCCCGCCGGACGTGCGGGTGCTGACCGGGCTGTCGCGGTCGTTCTTCGAGAACCCGCCGCCGGGTTTCACTGAAGCCAAGCTGATGCGGCGCCGCGCGGTGGTGTTCCTGGCGCCGGAGGAGCAGCGCGCCCAACTCGACGCCGTGCTGGCAGAGGGGATCGGCATACGCCCGATATCGGTCGCCGAAGTCGCCGCCATGGTTCCAGCGCTGCGGCCAGGCTACGCGGTGGCCGCAGCGATCGAGGAAGACGCGTTCGACATGGACGTCGCCGCCATCCATCAGGGCTTCCTGCGGCAGATGCGCGCGCGGGGCGGTGTGCTGGCGCTGCGCAGCCGGGCAGGGCGGATCGAGCGCAAGGCCGGCGTATGGCGGGTGGAGACCAGCTCCGGCAACGTGTTCGCCGCTCCCGTGGTGGTGAATGCCGCCGGCGCCTGGGGCGATGAGGTGGCGCGCATCGCCGGGGTCGCGCTGCTCGGTCTGGTGCCTTGCCGGCGCACCGCCGTGGTCATCGACCCAAGCCCGTTCGACGCGGAGAACTGGCCGCTGGTCCAGGACGCCCGCCACAGCTGGTATGTCCGTCCGGAGGCGCGCACCCGTCTGTTCGTCACGCCCTGCGACGAGACACCGATGCAGCCGCACGACGTGCAGCCGGACGAGCTGGACGTCGCCATCGCCATCGACCGGATGCAGCAGGGGCTGAACATCGAGGTGCGCCGGGTGGAGCATAGCTGGGCCGGCCTGCGTACCTTCACGCCCGACCGGAGCCTCGCCTTCGGTTGGGACCGCGATGCCGAAGGGTTCTTCTGGTCGGTCGGCCAGGGCGGTTACGGCATCCAGACCAGCCCGGCGGCGGGGCGGTTTGTCGCCGATCTGGTCTCCGGCCGCGATCCCGGCGATGCCGCTGCCATCATCGCCGCGGTGAACCCGGCGCGCTTCGCGGCGCGCTGACCCGGTATCAGACGTTCGGCGTCGGCACCGCCGGCGGTGTCAGGCCCAGCCCGCGCGCCGTGGCGCAGATCGCCGCCCAGGTTTCCGGCTGCAACGGAATGCCCTTGGCCAGACGTTCCACCCGGTTGCGGTTCTCCGGCTCGCCAGGGATCAGTACCTCGCCGCCCGCGCCCGCCGGGCGGGATGCCTTGACGTAGTCGGCATACTCGCGGGCCGCGTCCTCGAAACGCGCGGCGCCGAAGCTGCCGGGGGCGAGGTAGATCGACAGCATCCCGTTGGCGATGCGGGTGCGTTTGCCGCCGGGGATCGGGCCCGACGTGCCGCCCTCGGTCAGGCAGCCGGCCAGCATCTCGCACATGAAGGCGAGGCCCGATCCCTTGTGCTCGCCGAAGGTGCGCATCGCGCCGGTGCCCTGGGCGGAGTCGCGGACATGCGTGCCCTCGATCGGGCCGTACAGCGTGCGCGGATCGGATGTCAGCCGCCCATCGGGTTCGATCAGCGCGCCATGCGGCACCGGCTTGCCGCCGTTGGAGGCGACCAGCACCTTGCCCTCCGCCACCAGCGAGGTGGCGAAGTCCAGGATGATCGGCCCCTGCTTGGTCGGCACGCCGATGCAGATCGGGTTGGTGGAGAAGCGCCGGTCGACGCCGCCGAAAGGGGCGACCAGTTCGCCGCCGGCGACGTTGACAAAATGCAGCGAGATCAGCCCGGCCGCCGCCGCCCGCTCGCCCCAGTCGCCGATGCGGCCGATATGGCCGGTCCGGCGCAGCCCGACCACCGACAGACCGTTCGCGCGGGCCTTGGCGATGCCGAGATCGACCGCCCGCGGGGCGATGGTCTGCCCGAAACCCCAGTTGCCGTCGACGATGGCGTGGGTCGGCGTCTCATGCACGATGGCGATGTCCTGGCCGGCGACCACCTTGCCTTCCTGCAGCCACTGCACATAGCGCGGC
This sequence comes from Acetobacteraceae bacterium, assembly GCA_003133265.1. GTDB lineage: Bacteria > Pseudomonadota > Alphaproteobacteria > Acetobacterales > Acetobacteraceae > PALSA-911. The sequence continues at coordinate 686 of PKWQ01000470.1, read as the reverse complement.
GTGCGGATCACGCCGTGGCTGTCATGTCCGGTCAGATTGGCCGACAGCAGATACCGCGAGATCTGGGCGCCTTCCTCGCGCGCGCAGCCGGCGGCGGTGAAGATGTCGGCGACGAAGCCGCGCAGGATGTCCACCGGGACGCTGGTGGTCGGCAATTCAGCCATGGCATGCGATCCATTCGGAAGCGGGGAAATCGGGACACGGACGCACAGCCTCCCTCGCCGGGCGCCAACTGGCAAGCGCCGGCGTACGGGCGGTCCGTCGCGCGCGGCCTTTCAGACGACGCGGCCGGAATCGGGGTCCATCAGGTGCATGTTGTTCATGTCGGCGGCCAGCGCCAGCATCTCGTCGGGTGCCGCGCGGGTCGCCGGATCGACGCGGGCGCACATCTCCACCCCGTCGATCGGGAAATGGATCAGCGTCTCCATGCCCATCGGCTCGACCACGTCCACCCGCGCATCCATGCGCACCACGCCCGGCTTCGGGGCGCCGTTCCACTCGGTCAGATGCTCCGGACGCAAGCCGAAAACCATCGCCTTGTCCTTGTATGGCATGTAGTGCGCGACGCGCGCCGGGGGCACCGCCAGCACGATGTCCTGGTTGATCCGCACCGCCAGCCCGTCGCCATTTGCCTGCTCGATGCGGCATTGGAAGAAATTCATCGCCGGGCTGCCGATGAAGCCGGC
>PKWQ01000434.1 GCA_003133265.1 Acetobacteraceae bacterium | reverse complement strand
CGCATGCGGCGGCCGGGCAGGTCGCCGTCGCTTTGGCCATGCCGTCTGCCGCGCAGGCGCGGACGGTGGTGCCGGCGGATGCGCGGGTGCCGCCATCGGCCGCCACGGTACAGGTAATGCCGGCCATGGTCTCGCTCGCCACTGGGGCCGGCGGGTCGCACAGCATGACGCTGCGGCTCGATCCCGCGTCGCTCGGGGCGGTGCAGATCCGCATCGACCGGTCCGACGACGCGCCGGCGCGCGTGGATATCACCGCCGACCGGCCCGAAACGCTCGCGCTGTTGCAGAGCGATCAGCACCATCTGCAACAGGCGCTGGATCAGGCGGGCATCCCCGCCGAGGGCCGGCAATTGAACTTCCACACCGCCGCCCCGTCTCCGGACAGCGCGGCCCAGCCGTCGCGATCGGACATCGGTCCCGGCGACTCCGGCCAGCGCCAGGGCCAGGCCGGGCAGAATGGGCCGCCTACCCGGCGCGGACCGGGTGGGCCGGGCGGCGAGGCGGCGCTGGATGGGGCGGCCATGCAAGCCGCTTCCGGCTGGCTGCGCGCCGGCCTCGACATCACCGCCTGAAACCAGACGCCATGCCAGACGTAATGCCAGACGTAATGAAGGAACCGATCCGATGAGCATCGCCTCCGTCGCCGCCCAGCAGACCAGCACCGCCGCCGCCGCCCAGGCGGCCGGCGCCGCCACCGGGACGAACGCGCTGACGTCGCTGTCGAACAATTTCCAGAGCTTTCTGGGAATGCTGATGACCCAGTTGAAGAACCAGGACCCGACCAGTCCGATGGACGCCAACCAGTTCACCAGCGAACTGGTGCAGTTTTCCGGCGTGGAGCAGCAGATCAACACCAATGCCAGCCTGACGCAGCTGATCCAGCTGACGCAGGGCAATACGGCGATCCAGGCCGCCGCAATGGTCGGCAAGCAGGTCACCGTGACGTCGCCGCAGATGGCGTTGCAGAACGGCACCGGCGCCGTCGACTTCACCGCCACCGCCGGGGAGAACGTGGCGATTTCCGTCGCCAACGCGAACGGGACGGTGGTGAAGACCGCGCAGCTGAGCGCGACGCAGGGGACCAACACCTGGACCTGGAACGGCGTTGGCGACAACGGCGGCACGCTGGCGGACGGTGCCTACACGGTGAGCGTCACCGGCGCCGGCGCCGCCGGGACTGGCGCGGCGCTCCCGTTCAGCGTGATCGGNNGCGTGCAGTTGCAGATGGGCGCGGTGTCGGTGCCGTTCGCCAATCTGCGGTCGGTCAATGCCGCTGCCCCGGCCACCACCACAACATCCGGCGGCTAGGCAGGTTCTGCCCGGCTGTTAATCGTCGGGTAAGCGGAACGCGGCAAGGTCGGCGCCACGGCAGAATGCCGCGCAGCCGGGGATCGGGCCGCATATGCAGATTTGTTTGGCAACTCATACGGATATCTCGCCATGAAGGCCCTGCTCGATGGGCTGAAGGCGCTGGGACCGATGCGGCTGAGCGCGATGGTCGCGGTGGCGCTGGGTATGCTGGGCCTGCTCGCGTTGCTGGCGCTGCGCGGCGGCAACGAGCGGATGGCGCTGCTGTACGGCGATCTCGATCTGCGGGATTCCGCGCAGGTGGTCGAGCATCTGGACCATTCGCACATACCGTACCGGATCGTCGGGCAGGGCGGGCAGATCCTGGTGCCGGTGGATCAGGTGGCGACCGCGCGGCTGCTGCTGGCCAAGGACGGGCTGCCGTCCGGCGGTTCCATCGGGTACGAGATCTTCGATCGCGGCGACGGGCTGGCCGCCACCGACTTCCAGCAGAAAATCAACGAGACCCGCGCGCTTGAAGGCGAGCTGTCGCGCACCCTCCGGGCGATGAACGGTGTGCGCGCGGTGCGGGTGCATCTGGTGTTGCCGCGGCGCGAGCCCTTCGCGCGGGAGGCGCAGGAGGCGCAGGCCAGCGTGATGCTGACCATGTCCGGCGCGGCGCGGCTGGACCAGACCGGCGTGCAGGCGGTGGTCAACCTGATCGCCGCGGCGGTGCCGGGGCTGCGGCCGCAGCATATTTCCGTCGTCGATTCGCGCGGCGATCTGCTGGCGCGCGCCGGGGAGCCGGTGGGCGTGGCCGCGCTGGCGCTGTCCACCGAGGAAATTCGCCGTGGCACGGAACTGCGTTTGGCGCGCGCGGTGGAGGAGATGCTGGAACCCAGCCTCGGTTCCGGCCATGTGCGCGCCGAGGCAGCGGTACGGATGAGCTTCGACCGGGTGAACGAGACGCAGGAACGCTACGATCCGGACGGCCAGGTAACGCGCAGTACCCAGAACGTGACCGACACCAGCAAGACCACGGAAGCCGGCAACGCGGTCTCGGTGCAGAATAATCTGCCGAACGCCGATGCCGCCGCCGGAACCGGCGCGGGCACCCAGCAGGCGCGGCAGGAAGAGACCACCAATTACGAGATCGGCCGCACCGTCCGCACGCTGATCCGCGAGCAGCCGCAGATCGACCGCATCAGCCTCGCGGTGATGATCGACGGCGTGATGGGCGATGGTGTGAAGGGAGTCGGCGCCGACGGCAAGCCGGTCTGGCAGCCGCGCGGCGCCGACGAACTGGCGCGTATCGGCAGCCTGGTGCGCAGCGCGATCGGCTTTGACGAAAAGCGCGGCGACCACGTGGACGTGGTCAGCATGCGCTTCGCCCAGGACGACACCGGCGTGGCGGCGGATCGCCCGGGCATTTTCGGCATCCCGATCGAGAAGGCCGATCTGCTGCATCTGGCGGAGACGGCGCTGTTCGGCCTGATCGGGCTGTTGGCGCTGCTGCTGGTGCTGCGTCCGATGGTGCTGCGGCTGACCACGTTGCAGCCGCTGCTGTCGGCGCCGGGCGGCGGGGGGGGCATGCCGTTCACGGCGCTGCCGGGCATATCCGGGGATGGCGCGCCGCTGCTGTTCTCGCAGGGGGCGCCGGGGGCGGCGGCCGCCAAGCAGGCCGCCGCGCTGCCGATGCTGGAAGACGAGAGCATGGTGAAACTCGCGCAGATCGAAGGCCAGATACGCGCATCCTCGCTGCGCAAGATCGCCGATCTCGCGGACAAGCACCCGGAAGAGACCCTGTCGATCGTGCGTGGCTGGATGGCGCGGGAGGCTGGCTGAGATGTTGAAAGCCGACGATTATCGTCTGCTATCCGGCGCGCAGAGGGCGGCGATCCTGATGATGGCGCTGGGCGAGGATCATTGCACCCGGCTGTTCTCCATGATGCAGGAGGACGAGATCAAGGAAATCTCGTCGGCGATGTCGCAGCTCGGCTCGGTGCGTGCCGAAGTGGTCGAGCGGTTGTGCGTCGATTACGTCGAGCATATCGGCGGCGCCGGCAATCTGGTCGGTAGTTACGAAAGCACCGAGCGACTGCTGCAGAAGACGCTGCCGCGCGACCGGGCGTCGCAGATCATGGAGGAAATCCGCGGCCCCGCCGGGCGGACCATGTGGGACAAGCTCGGCAATGTCAGCGAGGCGGTGCTGGCGAACTATCTGAAGAACGAATACCCGCAGACGGTCGCGGTGGTGCTGTCGAAGGTCCGCGCCGATCACGCCGCGCGCGTGCTGACCCTGCTGCCAGACAGCTTCGCCATGGAAGTGGTGATGCGCATGCTGCGCATGGAGAGCGTGCAGAAGGACGTGCTGGACGGCGTGGAGAAGACGCTGCGCGCCGAGTTCATGTCCAACCTCGCCCGCAGCGCGCGGCGCGATGCGCACGAGATGATGGCGGAGATCTTCAACAACCTGGACCGCGCCGCGGAGACGCGCTTCCTCGCCGCGCTGGAGGAACGCAACCGCGAGGCGGCGGAGCGCATCAAATCGCTGATGTTCACCTTCGACGATCTGGCGCGGCTGACGGCCCCGGCGGCGCAGACGCTGCTGCGCGCGATCGAGCGCGACAAGCTGCCGATCGCGCTCAAGGGCGCGTCGGAGCTGGTGCGCGATCTGTTCTTCCGCAACCTGTCGGAACGCGCGGCGAAGATGCTGAGGGACGACATCGAGGCGCTGGGCCCGGTGAGGCTGCGCGACGTGGACGAAGCGCAGGCCGGGATCGTGCTACTGGCGAAGGACCTGGCCGCGCAGGGTGAAATCGAGATCAGCGAGGGCAAGGACGATGAACTGGTCTACTGACATGGACACCATCCTCACCCAGGCACGCGCGCCCATCGACATCGCCACCGCGCCGGTTCCCGGCGGTGTGCTGTTCATCGAGGATTTCGACCTGCCGGCGCGCGCGCCGTTCGCACCCGGCAACGATCCCGCCGATCCCGAGATGATCGCGCCGGAGGTGATCGCGCCGGTGTTCGATAAAGCGGAGCTGGAGGCCGCGCGCGCGGCCTCCTGGGACGACGGGCACGCCGCCGGGCGCGCGACACAGGCCGAGGAAGACGCGGCAGGCCTGCGCCACGCCGTTACCACTCTGTCCGCCGAGTTCGGCGCGGCGCGCGAGACGGCGGCGCTGATCGCCGAACGTGCCGCCGAGGAGATCGCCCGGCTGCTGCTGGCAGCGCTGGCGTCGGTGTTTCCCACGCTCTGCGCCAGCCATGGCGCGGCGGAGGCCGCCGCCGTGGTGCGTGCGGTGCTGCCGGCCTTGACCGAGGAGCCGGAGATCGGCCTGCGCGCCAATCCGCGCACCGCCCCGGCGTTGCTGGCCGAGATCGAGCGGATCGATCCCGATCTTGCCCGACGGGTGCGCCTCACCTCCACCGATGCACTGGCGTCGGGCGACGTGCGTATCGCGTGGCGGGACGGCATTGCGGTCCGCGATGCCGCGGCGCTGTGGCGCGAGGTTGCCGCCGTGCTGATCCCGGCGGGGCTGCTGAACGAACAAAGCGTGACAGGAGCCGGCAACAATGGCGAGTGATGTGGAATTGGTCGAACTGCCGGAGGGCGCCGTGGCGGCGGCCGACTCCAACGCCCCGCGCAGCGCGCGCGATCTGGAGGCGGTGTACGACATCCCGGTTACCGTCAGCGTCGTGCTGGGCAAGGCGACGATGCAGGTGAGCCAGCTGCTCAAGCTCGGACGCGGCGCCGTGGTCGAACTCGACCGCAAGCTCGGCGAGGCGATCGACATCTACGTCAATAACCGTCTGGTCGCGCGTGGCGAGGTGGTGATGGTCGACGACAACCGGTTGGGCGTGACGATGACGGAAATCGTCAAGGCCGATCGGGTGATTTAGGGACCGGGCGATGCATGTGTTCATCATCGGTTCCCTGGCGGGCGAGCTTGGCCAGGCGGCGCGCATCGCGATGGCGCGCGGCGCGCGGCTGGATCAGGCCGACGACGTGGAG
>PKWQ01000156.1 GCA_003133265.1 Acetobacteraceae bacterium | reverse complement strand
CCCCAAATAAGTCGTGATAGCGATCGGATTCTCGGCGGCCATCAGGCACTCGGCGATGGCCCTTGCCCGGGCCGCATCGGTCCCGCCCAGGGCGACGGGGCCAAAGCGCTCCAAGGGAAACTTGCGGATGGCGGATTCGTCCCACTCCTCGGCGAGGGTCTCGCGCGGCAGCGTCAGATAGACCGGGCCCTTGGGATCGCTGTTCATGACCGCATTGCCGCGCTGCAATACTTCCTTGGTCGTCACCCCGGACTGCAGGTTGTAATCCCACTTCACATAGGGACGGACCAGGCTGGCGATATCGAAGGGATCCTGGATGTAATGCACATAGTTGTCGCGCGAACCCGGCAGTTCGCCGTGCGATGAAAAAGGCGCCTTGCCGGCCATCAGGAACACCGGCAGCCGGGCGCGAAACAGGTTGTGCAGACTCATCGCGGCGTTGGCCGTGCCGGAGTCGACATGCACCATCACCGCCTGGCCGCGGCCGGTCATGGCCGCATAGCCGCCCGCCATGTGCACGGCGACCACCTCATGCGGGCAGATCACGACCTCCGGATGCGCACGTCCGGCCAGCTTCCATTGGGCAAGCTCTTCGATGATGGAGACGTGATCCGTCCCAAAATTTGCAAACAGATATTCGATGCCGCTCTCGATGAGACCTTCGATCAAATAATGCGCGGTGCTATGACTGGCCATTTTTTATCCTCTTGTTGCGTTCATAAAGCTTCACAGGGGAAGCGCTTTCAATTGAGGGCAAGACGCTCGGGCGCAGCCCTCTCGCCTGAGCCCCGTTGCGGCATCATGGGCAAGGCGAAGCCCTGCTGATGGCAAGCCCGGGTGATCACGGTGAATTTCCACAGCACCCCTCCGGCGACGGCTGCCGCCCCGGCAAGCACCGCCAGAGTGCCCGCCGCCGCCGGGAGCACGAGGCAGAGCGCGAACAGCACTGCGGGCGCGGCCTGACCGAATACGATCAGCGTCGGAGAAACTTCCGCGAGATCGCGTCGCGATAGCGGGCCTATCCCCGCCGCCTTGGCCGTCGCGCGATAGCGCCGCCAGAGCATGGCGTTGATCAACGCAAGAACCAGCCCTGCCGGCGCCAGAGTGGAAGCCACTCCGGCATGGCCCAGGGCGCTGATCACGGCGAAGAGCCCCAGCCCCTCGAACAATCCGGTCGCGACAAGCATCCAGGGAATGAGCGGCGCACGCCAGGTCGGAATACCCTTGGAGGCATAGAGGATCCGCGCCTGACAGGCGAGAAATCCCATGGCGGCAAACGCCGCTATCAGGTTGAGGAGAGGATGCGGCCACAGGAATCCGGCGGCAACCGCCGGATAGAACAGGGCGACAAACCAGGTCTCGCGCGTCATCCAGGACGACTGCGGGCGCAGCAGCACGTTGAGGAAACGCGCCTTGCGCCCGATCTTGAGGAAGACGAAGAACAGGCCGACGGCCATCAGCAAAGCCGCGACCACGTTGAGGAAAGGCAACCTGTCCGCGCCGATCGCGCCGCTCACCGCTAAAAACCAGGCCATGGCCGCCAGACCCGACGACATGCCGCCCATGATGAAGTTCATGGCCGCACGGTAGTCCCAGAATGTCTGGCGGGCGCCCACCAGCGGATTGGACGGATCGGACATCGCCTCATCGTCGGTATCGGTGAGTTCGGGTTCGCGTCCGGGCGTGGTGGCGGGAATTTCGTAGAGATACTTGATCTGCGGATCGGTGCCGAGCTGGGCGTGCATCTGGAAGGAGCGATTGTCCTGGGCGAGTTGCGAGACCTCGNNCCGGGAATCAGGCCGAGAATCTCCGCTTCATCGATGCGTTCCACGCAGAAAGTGCACTTGTTGGCGACGTTGATGCGGTCGTCGTGCTCGGTCTGCTTTTCCTGCACCGTCTGCTTCTCGCTGTAGTAACCGACCTTTTCATGGACGATGGTGCGCGCCTGATAGGGGCAGGCGACGGCGCAGGAGCCGCAGCCGATACAGGTGTCGTAAGTCATGGTCACCAAACCGTCGGCGCGCTGGCGGGTGGCGCCCGTCGGGCAGACCGGGACGCAGGGCGGGTTGGCGCAATGCTGGCAGCCGGTGACCAGGAAGACGCGGGAGACACTGGGGAAACTGCCGACCTCGACGTCGAGCACGCGGCGCCATTGCACCCCCGGCGGCGTGTCGTTGGCGTGCTTGCACGCGATGGTGCAGGTCTGGCAACCGACGCAACGGTTGAGGTCGACCACCATGCCGTAGCGCTTCATGGCTCAACCCTCCGCGACACCGCTTGCGGCGGATTGGGGTCCTTCTTCACCGATACCCGGATCAGGTCGGCGCCGCTGCCCGATGCGTCGGTGACGGACAGCGCTAACGGCGTCAATGAGTTCAGGCTGCCGACGCCTAAGTCCTTGGCATAGGGCGTCGCCCAGTGGTCGAACTGCCCGATCAACAACACCGTGTCGGGCCGAATGCCCTCGCGCAGGGTGGCGCGGCCGTGCGTCGTGCCGCTCGCCGACTCG
>PKWQ01000062.1 GCA_003133265.1 Acetobacteraceae bacterium | reverse complement strand
GCGCAGAGCCGCGTCGCGCGCCAGCCGGTCCAGCGCCGCCGCCAAAGGCGCCGACTGTCGCACCGGCACCAGCAGGCCGGTTACGCCATCCACCACCTGCTCGCGCGGGCCACGGATGTTGGTCGCCACCACCGGCAACCCGGTCAGCATCGCCTCGATCACCGACATCGGCAGCGCCTCGAAATAGCTCGGCAGCGTGAAGATATCGGCGGCGGCCAGCACGGCGGCGACGTCGTGACGGTAGCCGAGCAGGCGCAGCCGCGCGCCGAGGTCGGAGGCCGCGAACAGCGCCGCCATATCCTCGCCGCGATCGGACGCCAGCCGCTCGCCGACCACCCACAACTCCGCCGTCGGCACGTCGCGCATCGCCGCGAGCAGCTCCGGATAGCCTTTGTCGCGCACCAGGCGGGACACGGCGACGATCACCGTCCGCTCGGCGTCAGCGCCCAGTTCGCGGCGAACCCGCGCTCGCGCCGTCGGATCGGGGCGGAACAGGGCCGGATCGCGGCCGTTGCCCACCGCCACGGCGTCGCGGAAGATGTGCAGCCGGCGCGCATCCGCCGCCTCGGCGGCGGAGACGGTCAGGAACACGTCGGTGAGGCGTCCGGCGAGCAGTTCCATCGCCAGCCCCGCCGCCCGGCGCAGCCACGACCCGTCCTGGTTGAACAGGAAGCCGTGGCAGGTATAGGCGACGCGCGGCACCCCGGCGACGCGGGCGGCCACACGGGCGAGGAAGCCGCTGATCGGCATGTGGGCATGCACCAGATCCGGCTTCTCCGCCCGCATCAACGCGACCAGGGCGCGGAAGGCGCGGATATGCGCAAGCGGCGAGACCCGGCGGGCGAACGGCATCGTCACCACGCGGAACCCCTCGGCGCGCACGCCGTCCAGCAGCGGCCCCTCGGCGGAAACGCCCACCACCTCATGGCCGCGGGCGCGGGCGGCGCGCATCAGCGGCAGCAGGAAATGCCGCAGCGAGAAATCGACGTTGGTGATCTCGATGATCTTCACGCGCTGATCTTCAGGGACGATGCCCCGTCCCTACCCGACCTTGGTAATCGCCCATTTCACCTGCTGGGGACCGTCGGCGAAGCCGCTGAGCACCACCTGCTCGGTCCGGCGCGGCTCCGGCCCGCCGAGATAGATGCTTTCCTCCAGCGCGACGCGCGCCCCGTCGGCGCGCAGCCGCCAGCCGCCGCCAGAGGGCAGGCGCAGCAGCACCGTCTCGCCGTCCTGCTGGACGTTGGCCTGCACCGTCGGGTGCAGATGGAAGCGCAGCGTGAAGGGCTGCGGCGTCGGCGCCTCGATCACGTCCTCGCCGCGCACATCCTCGCCGCTCTCCGCCATGTACAGCCGGCGGCGATGGATCGCGCCGAACAGCTTCAGCCAGCCGTCGTGGCTGGCTTCCAGCCAGTGCGCGCCGTTCGCCTCCTGGCGCTGGACGTCGACCCGCGCCGGCCGGCGGCCGAGCCCGTCGCGGTTGATCTCGGAGGAGTTCACCTCGGCGATGGTCAGGGTGGAATGCGCGGCGGTGGCGCGGCTGGCATCGCGCCATTCCTGCGGGCCGGCGGGAAAGCCGCCGCAATTGACGATCAGCCGATCGCGCCCGACCGACATCTCCATCGACAGCGTGCCGGCATGGGCGAAGCGGTCGGCGCCGGGCGGTGGCGGCGCGCCGCAATCGACGATCACCACGCTGCGCCCGGCCTGCAATCGCTGGAACCGCCCATCCGGCAGCGAGGACGAGCCGCGTCCGCCGCGTCCGGCCTGGGTCAGCGCCAGGTCGATCAGCGCCGGGGTTTCCTCCCGCGTGCCGTTGAACAGCGCCAGCCCGCCATCGCCGTGACGCAGCACCCGCAGCGCCGGCGCCATGCGCTCGATGGCCGAGGACAAGACCGCCGGCGGCTGGGTCTGCGAGGCCTGCAACAGGGCACGGATCTCCGTCAGATCCTGCAACGCGGCCAGATGCGCGGCCGGGCTGCGCTCCACATGGCAACCATCGGCCAGCACCTGCCGCGCGATCTCCTGCGGCAGGAAACGCAGCGCGCGGGTCAGGAACGCGGCGTGATCGGGCAGCGCCACGGCGGCGGCGATCAGGCCCTTGAGCGCGGTCAGCGCGCGGGCGTCGTGCTCCTCGGCCGGCAGCGCGGCGGACAGCGCGCGGGCGTCGGCCACCAGACGCGCCATCAGCTTCTGGCGGAACAGATCGTCGGCGGAGGCGGCGAAGAAATCGTAATGCCCGAGCCAGGCGGCGATGCGCGCGCCGGTCACGTCCGGGCGATAGGCCAGCGCCTCGGCCGGCGGGGTGGCGATCCATTCGGCGACCAGGGCACGGGCGCGCAGCCGGGCATTGTCGGTGCCGAGCGCGCGCAGGTCGCGCAGCCAGGTGAAGCCGTGCGCGGCCGCGCGCAGGATCGGCGAGCCGGAGGTGTCGCCCCAGCTGCCGGGCAGCAGCGGGCGGATCATGCCGCCCAGCTCCAGATCGCCCTTGACCAGCCGCGCGCCGCGCACCGGATCGCCCGGCCAGGGATCGCGCACCGGCAAAGCGGGCGCGTCCGGCACGCGGGTCATGCCCAGCGTCATCCCAAGACTCGGTAGCCGCGCCATCGCCCGGCGTGCGTCGCGCAGCCAGCGGCGGGCGGCGGTGCCGGGCAAGCGCTGACCGTCCCGGTTCGTAGCGCCGCGATCGCGG
>PKWQ01000307.1 GCA_003133265.1 Acetobacteraceae bacterium | reverse complement strand
ACCAGCACCACGACCGGCATGTCCTCGTCGATGAGCGCGATCGGCCCGTGCTTCATTTCGCCGGCGGCATAGCCCTCGGCGTGGATGTAGCTGATCTCCTTCAGCTTCAGCGCGCCTTCCATGGCGATCGGGAAGCAGTTGCCGCGCCCGAGATAGAGCACGTCGCGCGCCGTCGCCACGCGCGCGGCGATGCGCTGGATGGCTTCATCCCTCTCCAGCACCTCCGCCGCCCGGCTCGGCACCTCCAGCAGCGCGGCGGTCATCGCCGCTTCCTGCGCGGCGGTGATCGCGCCGCGCGCCCGCCCGGCGGCGAGCGCCAGACAGGCCAGCACGGATAGCTGCGCGGTGAAGGCCTTGGTGCTGGCGACGCCGATCTCCGGCCCGGCGACCGTCTCCAGCACCGCGTCGGATTCGCGCGCCATGCTGGATTCCGGCACGTTCAGGATCGACAGCACCTTCTGCCCCTGCTCGCGCATGTAGCGCAGCGCCGCCAGTGTGTCCGCCGTCTCGCCGGACTGGCTGACCAGCAGGCCGAGCCCGCCCGGCTCCATCGGCGGCGCGCGGTAACGGAATTCGCTCGCCACGTCGCCGTCGGTGGGAATCCGGGCCATCGCCTCGAACCACCAGCGCCCGACCATGCCGGCATAGAACGCCGAGCCGCAGGCGCTGATGGTGATCCGGGTGATCTTGGCGAAGTCGAACGGCAGGTCCGGCAGCATCACCGCCCGGCTGGCCGGGTTCACCATGCGATGCAGCGTGTCGCCGATCACCGCCGGGTGCTCGTGCAGCTCCTTCTCCATGAAGTGGCGGAAATTGCCCTTGCCGATGGCGGCCCCGGTCAGCCGGGTCAGCTTCACCTCGCGTTCGACCGCCTTGCCGTCGGCATCGAAGAACGTCGCGCTCTTGCGGTCGACCACGGCCCAGTCGCCGTCGCGCAGATAGGCGATGCGGCGGGTCAGCGGCGCCAGCGCCAGCGCGTCGGAGCCAATGAACATCTCATCGTCGCCGAAGCCGACCGCGAGCGGGGCGCCGTGCTGGGCGCCGATAATCAGTTCCGGATGTCCGGCGAAGATCATCGCCAGGGCATAGGCACCTTCCAGCCGCCGGAACGCGGCGCCGGCGGCCTCGACCGGCGCCATGCCCCGTTTCAGATTGAGGTCGACAAGCTGCGCCACCGTTTCGGTATCGGTCTCGGTGGCGAACACCTGCCCCTCGGCCTCCAGTTCGGCGCGCAGCTCGGCGTGGTTCTCGATGATGCCGTTATGCACCACGGAGACGCGCTCGGTGCCGTGCGGGTGGGCGTTGCCCTCGGTCGGCGCGCCGTGCGTGGCCCAGCGGGTGTGGCCGATGCCGGTGACGCCGGTCAGCGGCAGCCGGTCCAATGCGGCGGCGAGGTTGCCGAGCTTGCCCTCCGCCCGGCGGCGCTCGATATGGCCGTTCACCAGGGTAGCGATTCCGGCGCTGTCGTAGCCGCGATATTCCAGCCGGCGCAGCCCGTCCAGCAGCAGCGGCGCAGCCGGCCGGCTTCCCACCACGCCCATGATCCCGCACATCGTTCGTCTAGTCCTTCTTGCTGTTCGCTGCCCGGAACGCCGCGGCATAGCCGGGCTTTACCGCCTGCCGCCCACGGGCGACGGCCAGCGCATCGGGCGCCACGTCGTCGGTGATCACGCTGCCCGCCGCCACCATCGCGCCGTCGCCGACGGTGACGGGCGCGACGAGCGCGGTGTTGGAGCCGACGAACACGCCGGCGCCGATGGTGGTGCGGTGTTTGGCGAAGCCGTCATAGTTACAGGTGATGGTACCGGCCCCGATGTTGCTGCCGGCACCGACGCTCGCATCCCCCAGATATGTCAAATGGTTGGCCTTGGCGCCGGCGCCAAGCCGGGCCGCCTTCAACTCCACGAAATTGCCGACATGGGCGCCCTGTTCCAGCACCGTGCCGGGACGCAGCCGGGCGAACGGGCCGACGATCGCTCCGGCGCCGATCGCGCAGCCCTCCAGATGGCAGAAGGCACGGATCTCCACCCCGGAGTCCACGCGAACCTCGGGGCCGAACACCACGTTGGGGCCGACGGTGACGTCCTGGCCGAACACCGTGTCGGCGCACAGGAACACGCTGGCGGGGTCGGTCAGCGTGACGCCCGCCTCCATCGCCGCGATCCGCAGGCGGCGCTGCACCACGGCTTCGGCCTCCGCCAGCTCCACGCGGGAATTGACCCCGCGCAACTCGTCGTACGGCGCCTCCACCACCACGACCCGGCCGCCATCGGCGCGCGCCAGGGTCACGACGTCGGTCAGATAATATTCGCCCTTGGCGTTGTCGTTGGTCACCGCCGCCAGCCAGCGCCGCATGTCGGCGGCGGCGGCGCACAGCACGCCGGCATTGCACAGCCCTTCGGCCCGCTCCACCTCGGTCGCGTCGGCCCATTCGACGATGCGTTCCACGGCGCCGCCGCCGCCGATCACCCGGCCATAGCGGCCCGGATCGTCCGGGCGCATCGCCAGCAGCGTCAGCGCCGCGTCGCCGGCCCGGCGCCGGTCGAGCAGCGCGCGCATGGTTTCCGGGCGGATCAGCGGATTGTCGGCATAGAGCACCGCCACCTCGCCATCGCCGAAATGCGCGGCGGCCTGCAACGCGGCATGGGCGGTGCCCAGCCGATCGTGCTGGACCACGCTGGCGTGCGGCGCGGCCTCGCGCGCCACAGCCTCCATGTCCGGCCCGACCACCACGACGATCCGGTCGAACACGGTCTCGCAACTCGCCAGCAGATGCCGCAGCATCGAGCGCCCGGCGATCTTGTGCAGCGTCTTCGGCAGCGCCGACTTCATCCGCGTGCCGAAGCCGGCTGCCAGAATCACCGCGGTTGACGTCATTTCTGAAACCTCCACTCGCGGGGGTAACGATGCAGGGTGCAGCATGTCAAAGCCAAGCGGGCGTATCCCGCATCACATCGCGTTTCGGAGTACAACATAGTGAGCCGGACCCTGCTGTTCGATTTGGACGGAACATTGGTGGACTCCGTCGCGGACCTTTCTGCGGCCCTGAACCGTCTGATGCAATCCCGCGCTTTGCCGCCATTTTCCGACAGCGAGACCGCCACCATGGTCGGAGACGGCGCCGCCGTGCTGATCGAGCGGGCCTTCGCCGCGCGGTCGCATACCCCGGACCCGACCGCGTTGCCCGAATTTCTCGCCGATTACGGCGCCAATTTCGCCGTCCAGACCCGCCTGTATCCGGGCGTGGCGGCCACGCTGCACGAACTTGTGGCGGATGGCTGGCGGCTGGCCGTCTGCACCAACAAGCCGGAGGCGCCGGCGCGCTCCCTGCTGGCGGCACTCGGGGTCGCGCAGATGTTCGCCGCCATCGGCGGGGGCGACAGTTTCCCGGTCAGGAAGCCCGATCCGGCGCACCTGCTGGCCACGCTGGCGGGACGCGCGCCGGCTGACTGGAGCCAGCCGGGGATCGAGCTGTCCGAACTGACGCTCCCCTATGACCTTCCGGTAACCCTCCCATCGGACCTGGTACGTCGGCGCCCCGACATCCTGGCCTCCGAGGCGCATCTGCATGGCGCGAGCGCCAATGTCGGAGTAGCCAC
>PKWQ01000119.1 GCA_003133265.1 Acetobacteraceae bacterium | reverse complement strand
ATGCGCGCCACCGCGCAGGACCCGGAAGCGGCGCGGATGATGGGGGTGGAGGTCGATCAGGTGATCATCATCGCCTTCTTTCTGGGCTCGGCGCTCGCCGGCGCCGGCGGGATGATCTTCGGGCTGTATTACAACTTCACCAGTTTCATCATCGGCTTCACCGCCGGCCTGCGCGCCTTCACCGCCGCGGTGCTGGGCGGGATCGGCAACGTGCCCGGGGCGGTGGTGGGCGGCTTCATTATCGGCCTGATCGAGGCGATGAGCGGGCAGTTCATTGCCACCGCCTGGACCGACGTGATCATTTTCTCGATCCTGGTTCTGGTCCTCGTGTTCCGCCCGGCCGGCTTGTTCGGCCAGTTGGCGCCGAACAAGTCCTGAGGGAGGCCGGGGGATGAACACACAAGCCGCGGCCGCCGCGACGGCCTCTCTGCTCGCACGACCGTTGACCTGGATTCCGCAAACCTGGCGCCAGCCGGCGGCGATCGCGCTGCTGGTGCTCGCCGTGGTCGCGTTCCCGTTCCTGCACGACAACGACGCCGATATCGACAGCGCCGCCAACGCCGCCGCCTACGCGACGCTGGCGCTCGGGCTGAACATCGTCGTCGGCTTCGCCGGGCTGCTCGACCTCGGCTATGCCGCGTTCTTCGCCATCGGCGCCTACAGCTACGGCGTGCTGACCGCCTATCAGCTCGCCCCGCCCTGGAGCAGTTTCTGGGAGCCGTTCCAATACCTGCATCTGGTGGAGCAGATTGCCGGCGACCATGGCCAGGTGGTGCATTTCACCGTCTCGTTCTGGCTGATGCTGCCGGTTTCCGGCCTGATCGCCGCCGCGTTCGGCTTGCTGTTCGGTGCGCCGACGCTGCGGCTGCGTGGGGATTATCTGGCCATCGTCACGCTCGGCTTCGGCGAGATCGTGCCGATCGTGGTGCGCAACGTCGACAGCGTGACCAACGGTGCCGCCGGCCTGAACGGCATCGCCGCGCCGCATCTGGGCGGCTTCAGTTTCGGTGTCGATGCGACACCCTATTACTACGTCGCCGTCACGCTGGTGGCGCTGCTGGTGTTCGTCAGCATCCGGCTGCGCGATTCCCGCATCGGCCGCGCCTGGATGGCGATCCGCGAGGACGAGGTGGCCGCCGCCGCGATGGGCGTCGATCGCACGCGGACCAAGCTGCTGGCCTTCGCCATCGGCGCCGGCTTCGCCGGCATGACCGGCACGTTCTATGTGGCGAAGTTGCAGACCGCGACGCCGGAGATGTTCGGCTTCCCGGTGTCCGTGATGATCCTGGTGATGGTCGTGTTCGGCGGCCTCGGCAGCGTCTGGGGCGTGGTGCTGGGCGCGGTGATCCTGCAATTGCTGCAATCCTGGTGGTTGCAGGACCTGACCGAATGGATCCACGCGCTCGGCCGGCTGGTCGGCAGCCCGATGCTGCTGCGCGTCGATCTCGTCCAGTCGATCGAGCTGATCTTCGGCATCATCCTGGTGGCGATGATGCTGTATCGCCGCGACGGGCTGATCCCCGCCACGCGCCGCACGCCGGCGCTGACCTTCGAGCAGCAGCACGCGGAAGTGACGCGCGGCGGCTTCAGCGGGCTGGCGCTGGAGGGGCTGGGCGGCGCGGTGAACACCGGCGCCCCGGCGCTGGAGGTGCGCGGCGTGACGGTGCGCTTCGGCGGGCTGGTGGCGTTGAATGCGGTGAACATCACCGTGCCGGCCGGCGGCGTGGTGGCGGTGATCGGGCCGAACGGATCGGGCAAATCGACGCTGTTCAACGTGATCACCGGCCTGACATCAGCGGAATCCGGCTCGATCCGTTTCCACGGCGCGGACATCATCCATCTGCCGCCGCACGAGATCCTGAAGCAAGGCATCTCGCGCACGTTCCAGAACATCCGCCTGTTCACCAATCTGACGGTGATGGAGAACGTGCTGATCGGCCAGCACGCGCGCCTGCGTACCGGCCCGATCGCCGCCGTGCTGCGGCCGAAATGGTCGCGGCTTGAGGAGAAACGCGCGCGCGAATGGGCGATGGAGATTTTCTCCATCTTCGGCAACCGGCTGACGCCGCGTATCGGCCAGGTGGTCGGCGGGCTGTCCTACGCCAATCGCCGCCGGGTGGAGATTGCCCGCGCGCTGGCCTCGCGCCCGAAAATCCTGCTGCTGGACGAGCCGACCGCCGGCATGAACCCGGCCGAGACGCTGGAACTGGCCGAGCAGATCAAGAGCCTGCACGGCCTGGGGCTGACGGTGCTGCTGATCGAGCACAAGCTGGATGTCGTTACCACCCTGGCCGAGACGGTCTATGTGCTGGACCACGGCGATGTGATCGCCCATGGCCGGCCAGAGGACGTGCGCAAGGACGAGGAGGTGCTGCGCGCCTATCTCGGGCGCAACACACAGGCCGCCGTGGCGGCGGCGGAGGCTCCCAATGCTGCTTGAGTTCAAGGATGTCGATACCTACTACGGCGACCTGCATATGCTGAAGGCGGTCAACTACACGATCGGCAAGGGCGAGATCGTCTCGCTGCTCGGCGGCAATGCCTGCGGCAAGTCGACGACGATGAAGACCATCATGGGCGTGGTGCGGCCGACGCGCGGCACGGTGACGTTCGACGGCCAGTCGATCGGCGACCTGCCCACCGCCGAGCGCGTCCGTCGCGGCATCGCCCCGGTGCTGGAGGCGCGCCGGCTGTTCCCGCGCATGACCGTGTTCGAGAATTTGGAAATGGGCGCCTACACCCGCAAACGCGGCCCGGAGTTCGATGAAGACCTGGAACGGGTCTACGGCCTGTTCCCGCGCGTGAAGGAACGCCGCACCCAGATCGCCGGCACGCTCTCGGGCGGCGAGCAGCAGATGGTGGCGATGGGCCGGGCGCTGATGGCGCGGCCCAGGCTGCTCTGCATGGACGAGCCCTCGATGGGTTTGTCGCCGCTGTATGTCGAGCAGGTGTTCGAGATCATCCAGGCGATCAACCGCCAGGGCACCACGATCTTCATGGTGGAGCAGAACGCCAACATGGCGCTGTCGATCGCGCATCGCGCCTATGTGCTGCAAACCGGCCAGGTGGTACTGTCCGGCACGGCCGCCGACCTGCGGCGCAATCCGCTGATCCGCGAGGCCTATCTGGGTGAGATGCAGGTTCCGGCCTGATTGGGGACGCCCATGCCACGATCCTTGCTGACCCGCCGCGCCAGCCTCGGCCTGATCGCCGCCGCCATTGCCGCGCCGTCCGCCCGGGCCGGCGAGCCGTTGCGGCTCGGGCTGTTGCAGACCCTGTCGCCGGCGCCGTTCTATATCGCCCAGGAGCGCGGCTATTTCCGCGACGACGGGCTGGACCTGACGTTCCGCTTCTTCCAGTCCGCCCAGCCGATCGCCGCCGCCGCGGTTGCCGGGGACATCGATATCGGCGTCACCGCGCTGACCGGCGGCTTCTTCGGTCTGGCCGGGAAGGGGGCGCTGAAGGTGATCGGCGGCGCGTTGCACGAGGAAAAGGGCTATGCCGGCTCGGCCATCCTGGTCTCGTCCAAGGCCTACGCGGCGGGACTGACCACGCCGGCCAAGCTGGCGGGCCACAGCTTCGCCATCACCCAGTATGGTTCGTCGTTTCACTACATGGCCGGGCGCATCGCCGAGGCGTCGGGGTTCGACGTGAAAAGCCTGACATTGCGGCCGGTGCAGCAGGTGGCGAACATGCTCGCCGCCGTGCGTAGCGGGCAGGTGGACGCGACCATCGCCATCGCCTCTATGGCGCGGCCGGTGGAAGCGGCGGGCGAGGGCAGGATCATCGGCTGGGCCGGCGACATCGTGCCGTACCAGATCACCGCCTTGTTCACGACCGGGACCATGATCGCCGCGCACGCCGATGCGCTGCATCGTTTCGCGCGTGCCTATCAGCGTGGCGTGGCGGACTACCGCGCGGCGTTCCTGCGCCTGGATGCTACGGGCAAACCGATCCACGACGCCGGGACCGACGCGGCGATCGCCGCCATCACCAAATACGTCTTCGTCAACGATCCCAACGCGCGGGCCAAAATCCTGGATGGCGTCGGCTATTACGACGCGGGTGGGGCGCTGGATGTGGCGGACGTGATCGCGCAGTTCGAGTGGTTCAAGGCGCAGGACATGGTGAAGACCGATGCCGCCGCGCGCTCGCTGATCGATACCAGTTTCCTGCCGACGCGATGACCGCCGGCCTGCGCCTGAGCCTGTCCGGCATCAGCCACAGATACCGCGATCTGCTGGCGCTCGACGGCATCGACCTGATCGCCGAGCCAGCAGATCGCGGTATC
>PKWQ01000290.1:6174-7648 GCA_003133265.1 Acetobacteraceae bacterium | reverse complement strand
CGCGGCAGGCGACGCCGCCGCGCCCGATCGAAGCGCCGCCGCCGGTCAGGAGCCGCCGGTCCGGGCAGGCCGCGCGCGCGCCCAACGAGCCGGTGATCCTGGATCGCCCGGTTACCCCGGTGCTGCGATTGCGGCAGATCGACTGCCCGGACGATTATGGCCATATGCGGCGGCTGGACGCGCTGACCGTCGATTTCGACTATGACGGCGTGCTGACCGCCAGCGACGACGAGCGCCAGTTCGTGCGGGTAAACCGGCCGGAAGGGCAGGGTTTCGTCCGTCGCGACCGGGCAGCGGAGACCGCGGCGCTCGATGCGCTGCGCCAGGATGGCCTCAGCCAGATGCGGGTGTCGGAACGCGCCACCGCCAAGGGCCGGCTGGTGTTCGTCTTCCGTGGCCGCGACGCATCCGAACGGTGGCAGCGTTTCATCATGGAACGGGTGCCGGCGCTGCAATCGCTGGGCTGGCGCAACCTGATCGACCACGATTTCGGCCCGCGCGTCGTCGAATCGGTGGGCGATTACGATGTCCGCATCGCCGATGCCGAGACCGGCAGCTTCTCGCTCGATTTCGGCATCGAGATCGATGGCGCGCGCGTGCCGCTGCTGCCCATTCTCAGCCGCCTGCTGGACCGGGGCGGCATGGCGACGGCGCTGGTCGTCGATGGTGAACTGATCACCAGCCTGGACGACGGCCGCATCCTGAAGCTGCCGGCGGAGCGCATCCGGCGGCTGCTCGCGGTCATGGAAGACCTCATCGCGGCGGCGCGGCGGAGCACGGACGGGGGATTGCTGCTTTCCGACGCCGAGGCGCCCAGCGTGCTCGATCTGGAGGACCTGCTCACCACGCGATGGGAAAGTGCCGCGGCGATCGAGGCATATACCGCGCGCTTCAGGGACGCACCGGACATCCCGCCGGTGGCGATACCCGCGCGCTTCACCGCCAGCCTGCGGCCGTACCAGCAGCACGGCGTCAATTGGCTACAGCACCTGCGGGCGCACGGGCTCGGCGGCTTTCTCGCCGACGACATGGGGCTGGGCAAGACCGCGCAGACCATCGCCCATATCGTCATCGAAGACGACGCGGGACGGCTGGACCGGCCGGCGCTGATCGTCGTGCCCACCAGCCTCGTCGCCAACTGGACCGCCGAACTGACGAAGTTCGCGCCGTATCTCCGGGTCGTGGTGCTGCATGGCCTGGACCGCCACGCGCGCCGGGACGAGCTTGCCGGCGTCCATGTGGTCATCACCACCTACACCGTGCTCGCCCGCGATATCGAGAAGATGAAGGCGATCCCCTGGCATCTCGTGGTGCTGGACGAGGCGCAGGTGATCAAAAGTCCGGACGCGAAGGCCACTCGCGCCGTCTGCCAGCTCGACACCCGCCACCGGCTGTGCCTGTCCGGCACGCCGATCGAGAACAATCTTCAGGAGCTGTGGTCGGAGTTCGCGTTTCTGATGCCCGGCCTGCTCGG
>PKWQ01000290.1:0-6156 GCA_003133265.1 Acetobacteraceae bacterium | reverse complement strand
CCGACCTGCCGCCGAAGCATACCATCGTGCGCCGGATCACCCTGGCCCCGGAACAGCGCGAGCTATACGAGACGATCCGCGCCACGCTGCACGACAAGGTCCGCGAGCAGATCGCCACCCTCAGCATCGCGCAAAGCCGCATCGTGGTGCTCGACGCGCTGCTCAAGCTGCGGCAGGTCTGCTGCGATCCACGGCTGGTGAAGCTGGCGTCGGCACGGCAGGTAGATACCTCCAGCAAGCTCGACGACCTGATGGAGATGATCGGCGAGATGATCCCCGAGGGGCGCCGCATCCTGCTGTTCTCGCAGTTCACCTCGATGCTCGATCTGATCAAGCCGCGCCTGACGGCGGCGGGGATCACCTTCGTGGAATTGCGCGGCGATACGCGCGACCGCGCCGCCCCGGTGCAGTCCTTCGAGAACGGCGAGGTGCCGCTGTTCCTGATCAGTCTCAAGGCCGGCGGCCGGGGCCTCAATCTGACCTCCGCCGACACGGTGATCCATTACGATCCATGGTGGAATCCGGCGGTCGAGGAACAGGCGTCGGATCGTGCCCATCGCATCGGCCAGACGAAATCGGTCTTCGTCTACAAGTTGATCGCGGCGGACACGGTGGAAGAGCGGGTGCTGGAGTTGCAGCAACGCAAGGCCGAACTCGCCAACATCGCCCTGAGCGAGGACGGCGACATCTCCGGTCTGGCTTTCAACGATATCGACTACCTGTTCGGGTCCGACATCGACCGACTTGCCGCCTGAGCGGTACGCCGCGCCTTCGTCTGGCGCGCGGCAAGCGCCCTGCGCACCGCATCGGCCAGTGCGCCGCGGCGGAATGGTTTCAACAGGACCTGCCCGGTTGCGATACCCGCAACCGCCTCGCTGTGGCCGGTGATATAGATGACCGGCAGATCGGGCAGCCGCTGCAATACCGCCTGCGCCAGATCGAGCCCGTTCAGCGGTCCCGGCATGACGACATCGGTGATCAGGATGTCGATCGGCGCCCGGGCTTCCGCCAGCATCGTCAGGGCCTGCTCTCCGCTGCTGGCGAGCATGACCGAATAACCCAGATCGACCAGCTGGTCCCGTAGTGGACCCGCGACATGCTCATCGTCGTCGACAAGCAATATTCTTCCTATTCCGGCCTCAATGCCGGTGTACTCGCCGGCCTTCTCTTCCGGGCCGGCCGCCTCAGCGATCGGAAAATAGAGGGTCACCGCCGTTCCCTTGCCGACGGCGCTATGGATTTCGACCGCTCCCCCGGACTGTCGCAGGAACCCTTCGACCATGGACAGGCCCAACCCAGAGCCATCGCCGATTTCCTTCGTGGTGAAGAACGGCTCGAAGACCTTGTCGAGATGCTCGGGCGGAATGCCCGCCCCGGTGTCGGCGACGGTCAGTGCGGCGAAGTCGCCAATCAGATCGTCGCCATGCGCCGTCCCGTCGAACGCCACGTTGCGGGTTTGCAGCCGCAGCGTGCCCCCCTTGGGCATGGCGTCGCGGGCGTTCAGCACGAGATTGAGGACCGCGGCCTCCAACTGGTCGTGGTCGACAAGGATCGGCTGTACCGCGGGATCGAGATCCGTCTCCACCACCACGTCCGATCGTACCAGCCGCTGCAATATGTCCTGCATCGAGCGGATGTAGGCATTCAGATCGACCAGTTGCGGACGCAACTGCTGGCGCCTGGCGGATGCCAGAAGATGCTGTGTCAGGCGCGCGCCCCGCTCCGCGCTGTGTAACGCCGCATCGAGCCTGGGTGTGAGCGGATGTCCATCTCCGAGCTTCAGCTTCGCCAGTTCTATGTTGCCGACAATGGAAGCCAGCAGATTGTTGAAGTCGTGGGCAACGCCGCCGATCAGCCGGCCGACCGTCTCCATCTTCTGAACACGGCGCAGCTCGGCCTGGGTCTCGTGCTGGGTCTGCATCGCCTCTTCCAGCGCCTGGGTGCGCTCCGCCACCCGCCGTTCCAGCTCTTCCGCGCGCGATGCCACATCCTCGGCCAGCGCATTGAAGGCGCTGCCAAGCCGGTCGAACTCCGAACCCCCGCCGCCCAGCGCGACACGGGCACCAAGATTGCCGGCGCGCCAGCGATCGGCCGCTTCCAGCAGCGCGGCCACGGGGCGGCGAACAAAGGCACGCGCGCTGATCCAGCCGAGGATCAGCGCCAGCACCACGCCGCCGCCGATGGCCAGCACCCCGCGCCGGTTGGCGGCGATCTCCGATGCCAGGAAGTCGCCCTTTTCGACCCCGACCGAGGCCACCAGACCGTCCGGACCACCGGGCAGCGGCGCATAGGCATAGATTCGGCTGACCCCGTCGAAACCCACGCTGTCGCGCACACCTTCCCCACCGCTCAGCATATAAGCGTGCGAGCCTTCGGGGATTTTCTGCCCGACAAAGCGGTCTGCCTGTGGGCGCCGGGCAATAATGGTTCCATTGCGATCGACGATCGACGCCGTGCCGCTCGGCGGCAGCTGCAACTGCTGTAGTTGAGCATCCAGCCAGTCCAGGCCGATACAGGCCATGACGACACCGGATATCCGGCCGGTCTTGTCATAAAACGGTTCGGCTATCTGGAAGCCTCGCGCCGGCGGTTGCCCACCAGGGTCGTAAACGCCGATCACCAGGCCACGGTCTTGCAAAGCAAGCTTGAAGAAATCCCGGTCCGCCACATTCGGATAGGCGCTGGGATCGCTGTCGGCACACACGGGCTGGCCGGTCAGATCGAAGCTCGCCAGCGCGACATAGCGTGGGTCCGCCCGACGCATCGTGGCGAAGAAGGATCTGCACTGTTCCTGATCGAGATTTTGGGCCGACTGCGTCGCCGCGAGAGCCGTCAGGAGAGACCGCGTGGCTTCAACAGCCTGTTTCTGCTCGCTCGCGACAACCCTCGCCAGGCGGAGCACGTCGGCTTTGCCCACCTCGTCGCGGGTCTGTCTGGCATCGATCTCGTTATAGACCTGGACCGCCAGCGGCGGGATCAGCGCGACAGACACGATCACCAGCAATCGGAACAGAACGTTCATTGCTCTTGACTGTTTTCGGCTCGAAATTCACAGGCGCGCAATCAGGGTAGCATCATCTGCAACCGTCTTGGTATCCCCCAACATCTGCTGGGGGCAATCAGGCGATGTCCGCCTGTCCCCAACAAGTCATGCGCGATCTCTTGATCGTCCGGCAGAATCTGTCACGCGGTTGTGATCGGTGCCGCGTGTCCGGACACGAATTTTGCCCTGTGTCGGCGCCGGGATTGCCAACCAGAACCGAGGCTTACAGCAGAACGCATGCCTCATCGAACGCCAGGCGCGGCGAGCGGTCGAACAGGCCGGCCGGATCGCCGTAGCCGAGATTGACCAGGAAATTGGAGCGCCAGCCGCGATCGCTCAGGAAGGCCTCGTCCACCTTGGCATTGTCGAAGCCGGACATCGGCCCGGCGTCCAGCCCCAGGGCGCGGGCGGCGATGATCAGATAGGCGCCCTGCAAGGTGGCGTTGCGGAACGCCGTGGTGGCGGCCAGGCCCTCGTTGGAGGTGAACCAGGATTTTGCATCCGGGTTATGCGGGAACAGGCGCGGCAACTGATCGTAGAAGCGCGGGTCGTAGGCGACGATCGCCACCACCGGCGCGGCCAATGTCTTCTCCAGATTGCCGCTGGACAGCGCCGGAGCCAGCTTGTCCTTCGCCTCCTTGCCGCGCAGAAATACGAACCGCGCCGGGGAGCTGTTGGCCGAGGTCGGGCCGAACTTCACCAGATCGTACAACTGGCGCAGCGTCTCGTCGGACACTTCCCGGTCGGTCCATTTGTTGTGCGAGCGCGCGTTATTGAACAGCGCGTCCAGCGCGCCCTGGTCGATGCTCATGCCCGTATCCTTGCGTCACATGCGGAGGGAGAAAGGAAAACCTAGAAGTCGACCTGCTCGACCGCGACCACTTCCGGCACGTAGTGACGCAGCATGTTCTCGATCCCGTGCTTCAGCGTCGCGCGTGACGACGGACAGCCGGAACAGGCGCCCTGCATGTGCAGCTTCACCACGCCCTCGCGGAAACCGCGGAACACGATGTCGCCGCCGTCGCCGGCCACCGCCGGGCGGACGCGGGTGTCGAGCAGCTCCTTGATCTGGGCAACGATCTCCGCGTCCTCCGGGGACACGTCCTCGTCCAACTCGTCCTGGTCCGCACCGTCGGGAGAACCGATGATCACCGGACGGCCGGCGACGAAATGCTCCATGATGGCACCCAGCACCTGCGGCTTCAGCGACTGCCATTCGGTGCTGTCGGACTTGGTGACGGCGACGAAATCCCCGCCCAGGAACACACGCGCCACGCCCGGCAGCGCGAACAGGCTGCCGGCCAGCGGGCTGCGCGCGGCGGTCCCGGCGGAGGCGAAATCGGCGGTGCTGATGCCCATCACCTCGCGGCCCGGCAGGAATTTCAGCGTCGCGGGGTTTGGCGTGCCTTCAGTCTCAATGAACATGTCAGGGCGACCCTCATGAGGATAGCGGACCGCACAGGTCCACTAGACAGTTTGCTACATCGGCGCAAACGATGCCGATGACAAGAGGGGCTTTTTCAATCCGGCCAGACCGGGTTCCCCGAACGGCACCTGCCCGGCCTTGGTGCGGGCATGGGCGGATGTGGTGCCGCTTCATTTCACCGCACCACCACTTATGATAGAGTTAACCGCTTGTTTATCTCGCCGTTTTGGGAATATCGTCGCATTGAATTCTACCTAAGGTAGCATTTTCGATGCTGTTCAACTCCGCCATCTTCATTTTCGCCTTCCTGCCGGTCGCGCTGATCGGCTGCTTCGCCGCCGCGCGCCGGTCGCGGGCCGCATCGATGCTCTGGCTGGTGGCGGCCTCGCTGGTGTTCTACGGCTGGTGGAACCCCGCCTTCCTGACATTGCTCGGCGCCTCGGTCGGCGCGAACTACGCCCTGTCCCGGGCGATCCTGGCGAACGCCGCCCGGCCACGCTGGCAAAGCTGGCTGCTCGGCGCGGGCGTGGCCGGCAATCTGGCGATGCTGGTCCACTACAAATACCTCGCGGCGATCCTGGGCTTCCTGCGGACCCAGGGCATGACGGACATCAGCTTCGCCGACCCGATCCTGCCGCTCGGCATCAGCTTCTTCACCTTCACCCAGATCGGCTATCTGCTGGATTGCCGCGGCGGCAAGGCGGCGGCGCGCGGACCGCTGGAGTATGCGCTGTTCGTCACCTTCTTCCCGCATCTGATCGCCGGGCCGGTGCTGCATCACCGGGAGATCATGCCGCAATTCGCCGCACCGGCCGCGTTCCGCCCCTCGGCGGAGAACATCGCCATCGGGATCGGCTTCTTCACCCTGGGGCTGCTGAAGAAATGCCTGCTGGCCGATCCGATTTCGGCGGTGGTGGCACCCGGCTACGCGCACGCCGATAGCCTGACGCTGCTCGGCGCGTGGCAGGTGGCGCTGTCCTATTCCCTGCAACTCTATTTCGACTTTTCCGGCTATTCGGACATGGCGGTGGGATTGGCGCGCATGTTCAACCTGCGTTTCCCGGTGAACTTCAACTCGCCGTATAAGGCACGCTCGGTCATCGATTACTGGCAGCGCTGGCATATGACGCTGACGCGCTATCTGAACCTGTATCTCTACAACCCGATCGCGCTCGTCATCCTGCGCCGCCGCGCCGCGCGCGGGCTGCCGGCGGACCGGGCGGCACAGGCATCGCCGGGCGGTTTCGCTGCCATGGTGGCGGTGCCGATCTTCGTCACCATGGGGCTTGCCGGCATCTGGCACGGCGCCGGCGCGACGTTCCTGGTGTTCGGTCTGCTGCACGCGGCGTATCTGTCGGTGAATCACGCCTGGCGCATCCTGCGNNCTGACCTATCTCGCGGTGCTGGTCGGCTCGGTGTTCTTCCGCGCGCCCTCGCTCGGCGCGGCGTTGCACATGCTGGCCGGGATGGCCGGGCTGCATGGGGCCGGGTTCGCATTGTTGCCGGCGGGCGGCAAAGCCACCCTCCGGGTGCTGCAGGATGTCCTGTG
Organism: Acetobacteraceae bacterium; assembly: GCA_003133265.1. Taxonomy (GTDB): domain Bacteria; phylum Pseudomonadota; class Alphaproteobacteria; order Acetobacterales; family Acetobacteraceae; genus PALSA-911. The sequence goes on along the minus strand of PKWQ01000290.1, from coordinate 138 downwards.
GCTCGTTGCCCTCTATGCCATCGTCTGGGGCATGCCGAACAGCCAGCAGATCATGGGACAGGCGAAGGACGGTCTGGCGCGCCTGACATGGCGCCAAAGCCTGACATGGCGCCCAAGCCTGGCATGGGCACTGGGCAT
>PKWQ01000417.1 GCA_003133265.1 Acetobacteraceae bacterium | reverse complement strand
GGCGCAGCGCCGCGAACAATTGGTCGCCCAAGGCTTCGATGGTGGAGAGGTCAAGGCTCATCGTTACGGATCCGTCAGGTTTGATGGGAGTGCGGCTTGTCACTTGTTTCGCTGTTTGACTGCAGGTCGGCCGGCACCGTCGGATAGCGCCGGGCATTGAACGAGTTCTCGGGTTCCTCGCGGTACATCCTAAGCTTGTTCAGCAGCGGCGCGTCGGTGCAGGAGAACAGGATAGCTTCGGAAGATTCCGAACGATTGATGTGCCGATGCCACATCCAGTTCGGCACCACGAACGAATCCTTGGCCTTCCAGTTCAGTTCCTTGTCTCCGACGATCGTCGTGCCCTCGCCTTCGACAACGTAGTACACCGCGCTCGAGGTGTGGCGATGCTCCTTTCCCTCGAAACCCGGATGCAGGCTCTGCACGTGACAATCGAGCGTCGGCATCGTCGACCCGCCAGTGATCGGGTGCGCGTAATGCAGGATGATGCCATCGTAGGGGCTACCTTGCGATGTCGCGTGCAGCCGCAAGCTCTCCTGCACGTCGCGCCACGGATAGCGACAAGCAATGCGGTCGGCACTCTGCGCCTCCCACGCCGGACGCAGGAGCGAGCTGCGCAGACTCACGTTGTCTCCCGGATGCGCACGCAGCGGCTGCACGGTTTCACCGTAGGTCTCGAAGAAGAACTGGCGCAGGAAGCCGAACACCGGCACGTCGAGGATATCGATCCAGATCCTGGGCGACGCGCTTTCGTTGTGATGGTCGTGCCAGCTGTATGCCGGCGTCAGCACCAGATCGTTGGTTTCCATCGCACACTTCTCGCCGTCAACCACGGTGTAGAGGTCGGGGCTGCCGTCGACGACGAAGCGCAGCGCGTTGATCGAATGGCGGTGCGCCCACGCCACCTCACCGGGCAGCACCAGCTGCATGCCCATCAGCAGCGTGTGCGACGTGCCGGTCACCATCGGCCCGGGATTGATGAACGAGACGTTGCGGCGCGCCGTCTTGCTTTCGGTCATGAGCGCCGACAGCTCGTTGAGTGTGGATTGCACGGTGTTCCAGTCCCACAGGAAAGGCACGCCCGCCGGCAGCGGACCATCCTTCCTGATCGCTTCAAGCTGGACGTCGTATTGCCATTGCCCGCGCATGTGGCGCTGGTCGAGTTCCTTGTCGAACTCTCCAATCGTCTTCGCGGGTGTCGTGGTCGTATTCATTTGATTGTCTCCTCGAAGGCTCACCAGCCGCGGGTGCGGCCGCCATCTATGTTGAACATGGTGCCTTGGACATAGTCTGCGTACGGGCTGACGACGAAGGCGACCATCCTGGCAATGTCTTGCGGCGTGCCAAAGCGCGTCATGCCGAGACGCTTCAGCAGTTCAGTGCGTGCCTGTTCTTCGGGCATGCCCATGTTCTTCAAAACCCCGGCCAGGCGATCGGTCTCGATCTGGCCCGGGTTGACCGCGTTGACGCGCACGCCGTCCTGCTGGCCAAGGGCCGCCACGCTCTTGGTGAAGGCCAGCAGACCGGCGTTGGACGAAGCGGCGATCGTATAGTCGGCGTCCGGCGTGTACGCGGACACGCCGACGATATTGACGAGCGAACCGCGGGAGGCCTTCAGCAGGGGCCAGGCGGCGCGCGTCATGCGCACGTAGCCGAAGAACTTGAGCGCAAAAGCGCTTTGCCACTCTTCCTCGGTCAATTTCAGGAACTCACCGCGCGGCGCGCTACCCGCGTTGTTGACGAGGATGTCGAGACGACCGAATTCACGCTCGGCGCAGCGTATCGCGGCGTCGACACCCTCGAGCGTGCTCAGGTCGGCGGCGCATGGGACGAGGCGCCGGCCGGTCCGCTTTGCAGTGGCGGCAAGGCTATCGTCCAGAGTGGCGTTGCGCGACACAACGACGACATCGCATCCTTCGTCGGCGAGGGTTTCCACCACCGCGCGTCCGATTCCCCGGCTGCCGCCGGTGACCAGCGCGGCCTTGTTCTGCAATCCGAGTTCCATCAGCGTGTTTCCCCCGCTGCGCCGCGTTGCGTATAGCGTGCAACGATCGCTCCCATGCCGGTGACGAGGAAAGGCACAGGTTCGTAGAACAAGGTGCTGACCACGTCGGCCTGCGCTGCGCCCAGCATTGCCAGCCAGGACCGCAGTTCCTGTCCGCCGTTGCCGCCGACGGCCTTGATCGATTCCGTATCGAGTTCCGCGGCCAGCGCGCGCGCCTCGCCCGCCTCAAGTCGTCCGAGGATCATGCGATCCCATTCGGGGTTGATCGCATTGGCAAGGACGTCGAGCCTACCGAGAATGCCCTTGATCCGATCGTCCTCCGTGACGCCGGGGGCGGCACGGCCGTGGATGAAGAATTCGCGCGCCTGCGGATTCTGTTCGGTCTCGATCGATACGCTCAGCGGTGAATGCGACAGGCCGCCGGACCCGATGACCGCCACCCGCCGCGCCGGCGCGAAATCCTGCACCGCTGCCCGCACTGCCTCGCCGAAGGCATGACAGCGCGCTGGCGACGGCAACGGCGGCGCTGCGGCGTTCACCAGGATCGGTATGATCGGAATGTCGGTCATGCCGAACAGTTCGAGCACTTGCGCAGTGCCATGGTCGACCCGTATGTCGTAGGAAAGCGCGGGTTCGAAGTCGTGCGCGAACAGCCCGCGCGCAATGTGGCGGGCCAGCTCGACATCCGTATTCAACGGGCCTTGCGTACCGCGCCAGTCACCCCAGCGCGTGACATCGCCCACGCCGATCAGGAAGGCCGGCATGTTGTTGTAGAACACGGTACGGAAGTGATCCTGCGCGAAGATGACGAGCACATCCGGCCTGGCTGCCCGAATCTCGTCAGCCAGGGTCTGCGCCGCGTTGCGATAGGCGGTGACGCCCTCTTGTGCATTCGCCGGCACCTCGACGTTGACCAAGGGGCTATGCGATAAGGCCGCCCCAATCACGATTTCAGCCATGACCGTCTCCTGTTGTTGTAATGAGCTCTGCGATCAAAGCGGATAGACAATGTAGTGCGGCAGCAGCGGCGCATCGATCACCGCTTTTTTGGAGCGGAACAGCGCCTGCCCGCCGCTCACATCGACGAGATCGTGGTAGACACCGGCGGCGAGCACGTCGGTGTGCCCGGTGTCGGAACGCGTAAACATCACCGAGAAGTTGGTGCGCACCTGATACAGGCCGCCGTCGGCCGGCGTGACCTCCATCCGCTGCACGAAGTGCCGGGTCTGGTAGTCCTGGAACGTGCCGGCCCAGACCTTGTCGACGAACTTCACGCGGTCTTCCAGACGCCCGTGGCAGTCATCCATGATCAGCGCCATCGGCCAGCCCGCTTCCACGCTTTCGGCAGTGGTGCAGACGTACTGTCCCTCGGCGTTGAAGGTAGCCAGCCAGGCCGGCATCTTCTTGCCATCGAGCGCGTCGATGTAGCGCAACTGGAGTTCGTCGATCTGTCGCAGATGGTCCATGTTCATCGTCCTTGTGTTCGTGCTCATGCTTTGCTCGCCTTCTCGAAGCCCATCACTTCGCGGTAATACTCCCAGCTCAGGATGTTTGGCGATTCGTCGTTCTGGCTGAATTCAGTGGGCATCGCGTATTCGTCCTTGACGCCCTTCTGAAACACCTGCATACCGGGCGTGCGGCTGCCGATATGCAGGCGC
>PKWQ01000289.1 GCA_003133265.1 Acetobacteraceae bacterium | reverse complement strand
TGCGCGTCGGTTTCTGGCGCATTTACGACGCGCTGCTAAATCTCAGCATCGTACCGACACTGGCCTTGAATGGCATGGTGTGCAAGAGCTACCCGCGCGTGGCACAAGCGGCGCTCGATGCCGGTTGGGAATTCATGGGTCATAGCTATATCCAGGGGCCGATGCATAAGCTCGAAGACCAACGGCAGGCGATTGCCGACACGGTGAACGCGATCAAAGCTTTCACCGGCGCCGCACCGCGAGGCTGGGAAAGCCCGGNNGGTGTTCGACGATCAACCGGTGTGGATTCCAACCGCTACGCGCCCGATGCTTTCGGTGCCCTACAGCGTCGAGATCAACGACATTCCGATGATGGCGCTGCAAAACCATCGCGGCACCGAGATGTACGAGCGTGGTGTCGAGCAGATCGATCGCTTGTGGCAGGAAAGCGCCACCATTCCGCGAGTGATGGCGATCAGCGTGCATCCCTACATCACCGGCGCGCCTCACCGCATTGCCGCCTTCGAACGCCTGCTCGAATATATCAAAGCCAAGCCGGGTGTGGTGATTCGCACCGGCGAACAAATTGCCGATTGGTATCGCGCGCAGGTGGCACCCCCCGGCTAACTCGGCTTTCTGCCGCGAGAGCAGGCAAGACCGGAGGCAATATCAAAGATATCCTGCGCAAGATTCAGCAGGCCCGGCAGGCGCTGTTCCAGCAGCAGGCGGCTTGAATGTATAGGCATTTGAGAGACACTACACCAGGAACCAAGGGCTCTTCCCCCAACCAGGCCGATCTCTTAAAGCAGTACCGGTCGAAGCAAAGAAAACTCAACCGATCGAGGCTCTCATGAATCTGCGCCAACTCCGTTACTTTCTTGCGATTGCCCAACTGCGGAGCTTCACGCGTGCGGCAGAGGTGCTGCACATTGCTCAGCCGGCTTTGTCCCGACAAGTGCGGATGATCGAGGATGAACTTGGTACGCCTCTGTTCATCCGATTCGACCGAGGCGTGACGCTGACCGAGACCGGCGAACTGTTGCGGGATCGTGCGAGCGACCTGGTGCGGCAGTTTGATCAGCTTCGCGACGATGTCATAGCGTGCGCCGATGAGCCGCGCGGAGAACTGGCCGCCGGNNATGCCGCCGTCGATGCGCGAAATGATCGCCGGCCCGCTTGTCGATGCTTACTGCCGCCGCTACCCGCACGTCAGCCTGCATATCCAAGAAGGAATCAGCGTCGACCTCTCAAAGCTGATTCACGACGGCAAGCTGGACTGCGCCGTAATAGTGATCTTGTCCGCTCAGCCATTTGCCAGGATCGAGCCGTTCCTGAAGGAGCAACTGTTTCTCGTTGGGCCGCGCACAGCATCTCTCGACTTGAACACTCCCGTTTCGCTGGAGCATGTCTCCAGCAAGCCGATGATCCTCACGAGCCGGCCCAACAGTCTGCGGTTGGTGCTGGAGAACGCGCTGGGCCATTCCCGCCTGCCCCTGACACTGGTCGCCGATGGAAACTCGACCGAAATGATGGTCGAGCTGGTGGCGTGCGGGCTGGCTTATAGCGTCCTTCCGTACTGCGCCGCCTGGAGCGCGTTACGCCAGGGTAAACTGTCCGCCGCACCCATCTCTGATCTCTGGATTGACTGGGGATTTATCTACCCGAGCCATCGCGGCCTGTCCATGGCGGGACAGAAACTCAAGGGACTGCTGTTCGATCTGGCCACGAAGCGTATCGAATCCCAGGAGTGGCAGTGCGTGCGCCTCGCCTGACCGGCGCCGTGCCGTTCGGCGGCCTGCGTACTTCACCGATACCAGAGCGGCATCCCAGTTAGAGAAAATTGGTATTTGCCCGCCGTTTGAGGCCCTCCCTATAATCCAGCCACACCTCTGCAACATCAGCAGAGGCCAACACGGGAGCGCAGTCATGCCGCGTCGATTTGACACCAAAAAATTCGATCTGAGCCATCTACGGGCGACGGCCGAGAAGTGCAAGAACTGGGGCCGCTGGGGGCCCGACGACGAGATTGGAACGCTCAATTTCGTTTCTCCTGAGGCGATCGTCCAGGCCGCCGCTCTGGTCAAGCGCGGCAAGGCGTTCTCGCTCGGATTGAACTTCGATCGCAACGGGCCTCAGAAAGGTCTCTGGGGCAACCGCTACAACCCCATACACACCATGCTTGCCACCGGTACCGACGCTGTTTCCGGTAACCAGGACGCGGGCGGTTTGCGCTACGCCGACGATTCCGTCAGCATGCCGCTGCAATGCGGCACACAGTGGGACGCTTTAGGGCATATTTTCTACGGCGACAAGATGTGGAATGGCTATGATGCCCGGCTGGTGGACTCCAACGGCGCCCAGAAGAACGGCATCGAAAAGGCCAAGGCGCGCATGCTCGGCCGCGGCGTTTTGCTGGACGTAGCCCGTCACTGCGGGGTGGATTACCTCGAAGATGGCATGGCGATTACCTGTGCCGATCTGGATGCGACCGCGGCTGCGCAGGGCGTAGAAGTGCGTCGCGGTGATTTCGTGATCGTTCGCACGGGTCAGATGGAGCAGCGTCTGGCTTGCGGGGAGTGGGGCGGCTACGCGGGCGGCGATGCGCCGGGTCTGGCGTTTGAGACCGCGGAGTGGATTCACAAGAAAGAGATCGCGGCCATCTGCGCTGACACTTGGGGTTGCGAAGTACGTCCCAACGAGACCGACCACGCCTCGCAGCCGTGGCATTGGGTGGTTATCCCGATGATAGGAATCACCATGGGAGAGATCTTCTATCTAAAGGATCTCGCCGAAGACTGCCAAGAGGACCGCGTCTACGAGTTCCTGTTCTTCGCACCGCCATTGCCGATCACCGGTGCGGTGGGATCTCCCATCAACCCCATGGCGGTCAAGTGAGTTGCCGGTCCATGGCAACCGAGTCGATGGTTTGAGGAAATTGCGATGATCAAGATTTTGAAGCACGGCAAGTCGGTCGAAGCCAAGGCGGAGATTGACACCCAGGTGCGTTCGACGGTGGAAGGAATCATCGCCGACGTCGGACAGCGCGGCGATGCGGCCGTGAGGATGTACTCCGAGAAATTCGACAAGTGGAATCCACCTTCCCTGCGCCTGACCGAAGGCGAGATCCAGGATTGCATCAATTCCCTCGACCGCCAGGCCATCGACGATATCCGCTTCGCCCAGACCCAGATCAAGCGCTTCGCGCAGATTCAGTTGCTGTCCATCCGCGATGTCGAAGTGGAGACGCTCCCGGGCGTCATCCTCGGCCACAAGAACATCCCAGTCAACTCGGTGGGTTGCTACATCCCCGGTGGCAAGTACCCGATGCTCGCCTCGGCCCATATGAGCGTGTTGACGGCCAAGGTTGCCGGGGTCAAGCGCGTGATCGCCTGTGCCCCGCCGTTCGACGGTAAACCCGCAGCAACGATCATCGCCGCCATGGCAATGGCGGGCGCCGATGAGATCTACACCATGGGCGGCGTGCAAGGCGTAGCTGCCATGGCCATCGGTACCGAGAGTATCCGGCCCGTCGACATGATCGTCGGCCCTGGCAACGCCTATGTGGCCGAAGCGAAGCGCCAACTCTTCGGGCGCGTCGGCATTGATCTTTTAGCCGGCCCCACCGAGACCATGGTGATCTGCGACGATACGGTCGATGCCGAACTGGTCGCAGTCGACCTGCTTGGCCAAGCTGAGCACGGCCCGAGTTCGCCTGCAGTCTGCATCACGACGAGCCCCACGATTGCGAAGGAGTTGCCGGGCTTCATCGAGAAGGTGCTCGCACGGCTCGATACAGCGCCGATCGCCAGTGTTTCCTGGCGTGACTATGGTGAAATCATCCTGTGCGACACCGAAGAAGAGATGGCCCAGGAGGCCGACCGTATCTGCTCCGAGCACGTTCAGGTGATGACCAGGAACCCGGACTGGTTCCTTGGGCGTCTCACCAACTACGGGGCGCTATTTCTCGGCGCCCGCACCAACGTCGCCTACGGGGATAAAGTCATCGGTACCAATCACACCCTGCCGACCAAGGGCGCGGGCCGCTATACGGGGGGCTTGTGGGTGGGCAAGTTCATCAAGACGCATACCTATCAGCGAATCCTCACCGACGAGGCATCCGTGTTCATCGGCGAATACTGCTCGCGCCTGTGCGCCCTCGAGCACTTCTCCGGCCACAAGGAACAGGCCGACATCCGGGTGCGACGCCTTAAGCGGACGTTTTGAAGCGCTACGAGCGACGATGAAGCCATTAAAAAACAAGGTTGCGGTCGTGACGGGCGGCGCGGGCGGTATTGGTGCCGCGATCTGTCAGGCACTGGCGGACGCCGGCGCTTCCGTGGTGGTGGGTTACCACACGTCTGAGACTTCCGCCCAAGAATTGGTGCAGAGACTGCCGCCAGCCGCGCGGCCGCATGCCGCGCTCTCTTCGCCGGTCACTGACAGCGCAGCCCTTGGTGCGATGGCGGCCGAGGTTGATCGCCGCTTTGAACGCTGCGACATACTGGTCAACT
>PKWQ01000337.1 GCA_003133265.1 Acetobacteraceae bacterium | reverse complement strand
CGCGCCTGGGCGAGGCGTTCCCCTTGCAGGGCGAACTGGACGGCAAGCTTTTCCAACTTGCCGACATCGAGGCTGACTTGGCCGGTACTGAGGGCATGGTTTTCAAAATCCATCCAGCACGGCCCAGGGCGGCGGCACCACTCTGACAGACTCTTTGCGGCGGGTGGACTCAATCCACTACAAATGCGAGGTTTTTGAGCATTTCGCGAACCAAGGGGCATTTGGTGCGAGCCTCGGCCTGAATGATATTTGTACCAAAACCGGAAGGGCGTTGATATTATTGAAGCGTCTGAAGGTCGCCGACAGCCTCTGGGCAACCATTGCAAAGTTCATCGCTGAGTAGTTCCCGAGCCTATCGCCGGCGCAATCTCTGCCGCAGGATTTGCCCAGTCCGAATTTTGCGAGCGTGGCGACCCCCGCGAAGCGCAAACGCCGGTGCGTCCCAATGGACAAGGCGCCTGAATTTCGCATTGGACATAGTCGTTACCGGAGCGTCGGTTGCGCTCGGCTGTCGCTGGAACCAGCCCCTTCGTCGGTAAGTTGGACCAACTGAATGCGGAATCCTTTCTAGTGGAGAAGACCAATGATGAACGGTAGCGAAGGGTGGGGCTGGGGAATGGGCTGGGGAATGGGTGGATTTGGAGGGATCGGCATCGTCTTGTGCGTTCTGGTCGTCGGGGTAATCGCTGTCCTGGTGCTCCGTCGCTCAAAGTCGTGACCCGCACTCCAGCGCAAGGGAACCTATCGACATCAGAGCAGCGCAGGCTCCGTATCTCTGCCCCGTCGGATTCTAATGTCTGATGGTTGCATCCCGCTCTAGGCTTTCCGCGATCCGGCGGTATGGCTCGTTGTGCCGCTCCTGGCTCTCGCAGCTTCCCGCCTGCCGTCGGCCAGCCAGAACCGGGCGATTGAGAGGGCCAACGGGCTTGACCTTTCCATCATGGGAATCACCACGTCCAGATCCACTCCGGCGAATCTGGCGCGTCGCAACCGGAGAGCGTCATGAGTGAACACGAAACCGAGCATCGTCACGAAACCTCCAGCAAGAGCTGCTGCGGTTGTGGCGGAGGCACTTCGTCGGCAGCTGGGCAGGACAGGCTCGTCACCGACCCGGTCTGCGGCATGAAGATCGACCCCGCGACCTCAAAGCACCGGCACGATCACGACGGGGTGACTTACCATTTCTGTTGCGGCGGATGCCGAACGAAGTTCACGGCCGATCCGGCGAAGTATATGTCACAGGCCGCAAAGGCGGCCGACGACACCAAGACCGCCGTCGACCCTGTTTGTGGGATGAAGGTGGATCCAGCCACGTCCAAGCACCGGTTCGACCGTGGCGGGCAGACCTTCCATTTCTGTTCGGCGAGGTGTCAGACGAAGTTTACGGCGAATCCAGAGAGCTATCTCAAGGCCGAGGCTGCCGAACCCGCGAAGCCGGGTGCGATCTACACCTGCCCCATGCACCCGCAGATACGCCAGGTCGGTCCGGGTAGCTGTCCCATCTGCGGCATGACGCTCGAGCCAGTGGAGGTCACCGCCGAGGCGGCGCCAAACCATGAACTGGCTGATATGTCGCGCCGCTTCTGGATCGGCCTCGTGTTGACGCTTCCCGTGTTCATCCTTGAGATGGGCAGCCACGTCCCTTGGCTCGGTCTGCACGATCTCGTCCCCGAGCAGACATCGATCTGGGTCCAGTTCGCCTTGTCGACACCCGTTGTCCTTTGGGCCGGGTGGCCATTCTTCCAACGCGGCGCGGCGTCAGTGCGCACCGGCCACCTCAACATGTTCACGCTCATCGCACTCGGAACGGGGGCTGCCTACCTCTACAGCCTGGCCGCGACCTTTTCTCCTGGGCTGTTCCCGGCCGGATTCCGCATGACGGGTGGCACCGTCGCTGTCTACTACGAGGCGGCCGCGGTCATCACGGTGCTTGTGCTGCTCGGCCAGGTCCTTGAGCTGCGCGCGCGCGACCAGACCGGGGGCGCCATTCGCGCGTTGCTGAACCTCGCACCCAAGACCGCGCGGCGCCTGCGCGACGGCGATGAGGACGAGGAGATTGCCCTCGATCAGGTCCAGGTTGGCGATCGTCTACGCGTCCGGCCGGGCGACGGGGTGCCCGTGGATGGCACCGTTGTGGACGGCAAGAGCGCTGTGGACGAGTCCATGGTCACGGGTGAGTCGATGCCTTCGCCCAAAGGGCCCGGCGACAAGATCATCGGCGGGACCGTCAACGGGACCGGGTCGCTCGTCATGCATGCCGACACGCTCGGGGCGGGCGGCATGCTGTCGCGCATCGTCGCCATGGTCGCGGAGGCACAGCGCAGTCGTGCGCCGATCCAGAAGCTGGCCGACACGGTCGCCGGATACTTCGTCCCCGCCGTGCTCGCCATCTCCATCGCGGCCTTCATCGCATGGGCGGTATGGGGACCGGCGCCTGCGCTTGCCTTCGCGCTGATCGCGGCCGTTTCCGTCGTCATCATCGCCTGCCCCTGCGCGCTGGGCCTGGCCACGCCAATGTCGATCATGGTTGCGGTTGGCAAAGGCGCCGGTGCAGGCGTACTCATCAAATCGGCCGAAAGCCTGGAGCGGATGGAGAAGGTCGACACCCTGGTGGTGGACAAGACTGGCACCCTGACCGAGGGCAAGCCGCGCGTCACGTCGGCCGTCCCCGCCGCCGGGCTGACTGAAGACGACGTCCTGCGGCTGGCCGCAAGCCTTGAACGGTCGAGCGAGCACCCGCTTGCGGCCGCGGTCATGGTCGCCGCCAAGGAGAAGAATATCACCGCCGATGAGCCGTCCGACTTCGTATCGGTGACTGGGAAGGGTGTCACCGGAAAGGTCGGCGGGCGCCTCGTGGCCCTCGGCAATGCGAAGCTGATGGCCGACCAGGGCATCGACCTTGGCGACCTGGCAGCCAAGGCGGACTCGCTTCGCGGCTCCGGCGCCACGGCGCTGTTCGTGGCCGTGGACGGCAAGCCGGGAGGGGTCATCGCGATCGCGGATCCGATCAAGTCGACCACGCGGGCGGCGCTCGACAGCCTCCGGTCGGACGGAATTCACGTCGTCATGCTGACGGGCGACAACAAGACGACTGCGCAGGCCGTGGCCAAGCAGCTCGGCATTGACGATGTCGAGGCGGACGTCCTGCCTGAGGACAAGAACCGCATCGTGAAGAAGCTGCGTGCCGAAGGGAAGATCGTCGCCATGGCGGGCGACGGCGTGAACGACGCGCCTGCGTTGGCCGAGGCCGACGTGGGCATCGCGATGGGCACAGGCACCGAGGTCGCGATCCAGAGCGCGGGTGTGACCCTGGTCAAAGGTGATCTCGCGGGGATCGCGCGGGCCCGGGCGCTTAGCCGGATAACCATGCGCAACATCCGGCAGAACTTGGTGTTCGCCTTCGCCTACAACGCGATCGGCATCCCGGTGGCCGCAGGCGTGCTATATCCGACTTTCGGCATCCTGCTCAGCCCGGTGGTCGCGGCGCTCGCGATGTCGCTGAGTTCCGTATCGGTCATTGCCAACGCGCTGCGGCTTCGGGCGACACACCTGTGAGACCTAGCGAACAAGCCCGGGCAATCAGCCCCTCTCGGAGAACCAACATGCCTGGCTCAGTCGCACACCGCCCGTTTCGCATCGCCGTCCTCGTGCCCCTCATCAGCCTTTTTCTTGCAGGCTGCGGCTACAACAACATCCCGACCTACGAGGAGCAGGCAAAGGCCAAATGGTCTGATGTGCTGAACCAGTATCAGCGCCGGTCAGACCTCATCCCCAACCTGGTTGAGACTGTGAAGGGCTTCGCTAAACAGGAGAGCAGCGTGCTGGAGGCGGTCACCGCAGCTCGCGCCACGGCCACGTCCGTCAAAGTCGACGCAAGCACGATCACCGATCCGGAGACGTTCAAGAAGTTCCAGGACGCACAGGCGCAGTTGTCTGGCTCGCTCGGCCGCTTGCTCGCGATCTCAGAGAACTACCCCGTTCTCAAGTCGAACCAGAACTACCTCGCCTTGCAATCGCAGCTCGAGGGCACGGAAAACCGCATCGCGGTGGCCCGCCACGACTACATCGAGGCCGTGCGCGTCTACAATACCGAGCTGAAGACGTTTCCTGGTTGGCTCTGGGCGCGCCTCTTCTATTCCAGCAATAAGCCAATGGAGGAGTTCACGGTCGCCGACAGTGTGAAGACGGTCCCCGCCGTCAAGTTATGAAGGGCCGGCCAGTGATCCGTCGCGCGGCATTCACGCTATTTGCTTGGCTCTGCCTCACCTGCGTCGGTGTGGCTCAGACGCCGGCGGTCACGTCGCTCACGTTCCCGGCGCTCACAGGGCGGGTCGTGGACGGGGCCGGGCTGCTTGCGGCCGCAGATCGCGCGTCGCTCACCGCGTCGCTCGTCGACCTCGAGGCGAAGACGACGGACCAGCTCGTGGTCGTCACGCTGAAGTCGCTCCAGGGGACGACGATTGAAGACTATGGCTACCAGCTTGGGCGCCGTTGGCGGATCGGGCAGAAGGACAAAGATTCCGGTGTCCTGCTGATCGTGGCAGCAACCGAGCGAAAAGTCAGGATCGAGGTAGGCTATGGCCTTGAAGGCACTCTGACCGACGCGACGACGAAGCTGATCATCGAGAACGCAATCCTTCCCGCTTTCAAAACGGGGGATTTCGCCGGCGGCATCAAGAGCGGCACCGATCAGATCATCCAGTTGCTTCGTGGCGATGCCGGGAGCGCCCCACCGGCGCAGGTACGGACAGCCGCACCCGCCAGTTCGAGCACGGAGATGCCGGTCTGGCTTGCCATTGTTCTGGGCGTGGGAGGGGTCGGACTTTTGATCTACTGCGCCGTGGCGGGGGGAGCGGTCTGCCGGGGGATCTTGCAGATCCTTTTCTTGCTTGCGCTATCCGGGAGGAGCGGGTCTTCGCGCGGCAGATCGTCATCCTTTTCCGGAGGCGGTGGCTCCTTCGGCGGCGGCGGCAGCTCGGGAAGCTGGTGAGGAAAAACCCATGATCACTGAGTCCGACAAAGCCCGTGTCATCGCGGCGATCCGTGAGGCGGAGCAGCGCACCGCCGGGGAGATCTTCTGCGTCATTGCGCAGCAATCGAGCGATTATCGGCTTGTCCCGGTCGCATGGGCGGCTGCGGCGGCGTTGTTTGCGCCGCTGCCGTTGCTTGCCCTCACAAACTGGTCGGCCCCGTTCGTCTACCTCCTGCAAATCATCGCTTTCCTGCTGGTGGCGATGGCCCTGTCCCATTCGAGGATCAGGTTCAGGATCGTGCCGCGCCAAGCCCAGCACGACCGCGCCCATACCGAAGCGATGCGTCAATTTTACGCGCAGGGGATCGACAAGACCGAGCATCGTACAGGCGTGCTCATTTTCGCATCGGCCGCCGAACGGTATGTGGAGGTCGTCGCTGATGCCGGGATCAACGACAAGGTGTCACCAGATGTTTGGGACGACGCGGTTCACGCGCTGGTGTCGGCCGTGAAGGACGGCCGCCCGGCGGACGGTTTCGTGGCCGCGATCGAACGATGCGGCGCGATCCTCGCGGAACATTTCCCACCGGGTGCCCTGAAGCGCGATGAACTGCCCGACAAACTGGTGGAGATCTGAGGATCAGTCTCAACCAGCGAGCGTCGCCCAATCCTGTGCTCGATGGATGAAAGCGGCCTGTCTGGTTTCGGCCAAATCTTGGCGCGTCGGGCTACCGGCCAGGAAAAACCGCTTTGGGTCGATTTCGGCGGTAGCGGGCTGGCACCGACTGAGGCCGCAATGGTGGTGTGGAGACCCAGAGCCGGGATATCCCCCCACCCAGAATCGCTGCGACATATCTACCAGTTCATGATCCGGGACCACCTCGACGGCGATCTCGATCGGTTCGAGCGCCGTGCCGCAGATCGGGCAACTGCCGGGGCTGACCTACCGGCTTTCCGGATACATCGGGCAGGTTTAGATGCTGCCCGTCTTGGCCGGTTCTCTGGCTTTGGGTGTCAGATAGCTCTGCGGATTGGCCGCGAATTTTGTCCGGCAGCCGGCACAGCAAAAGTGGTAAATCACGCCATCGTGCTCGTGCCGATGTTTTGACGACGCGGGATCAACCTTCATGCCGCATACTGGATCCGTGACCGATGCGGACGCAACGCCGGCGGCTGGCATTCTGCCACCGCAGCAGCAGGTCTCCTTTCCCTGGGTCTCGTGACGATGCTCGGTTTCGTGATCGCTCATGACGCTCTCCGGTCTGGACGCGCTAATCGCGTCGCATGAATCAGGACTTGGTGATTCCCATTGTGGGAAGGTCAAACCCCACACGTTAGCAATCCGTTCGCACCATCGTGCCTGCCAGCCCGACCGTCAGGCCGGGCTGGCGGAGGATCAAGTCAGCGCGCCCCAACTGGCGGCTCACATCATCCCCATCGGACCCGACATCATCTGGTCAAACGCCTTGCGCTGATCGACCGAGAGGGCAGCATAGAGCGCTTTCACGCTCATCTCCGACCGCTCCATCATCGATATTCGTGTGGTCATCATTTGGCGCCGGGCCGTCATGCGCTCCGGCGTGGTGGCGGGCATGCCCGATTTGGCCATGTCGTCATGCATCGCCTTCATCGCGGTCGCATCGGCACGCATGGTCTCCGCGAATGCGTTCCATGCCGCGGCCTGAGCATCGGTGATCTTCAACTCCGCCTTCAGATAGGCTATGCGGCCCTCGACATGTTCGAACGGCATGCCCATTGCGCCGTGCTCTCCCATCATCGGATGCATCATCTCCATCATGCGGCCCATGCCGTCATTTCCCCGGCCGGCAGCCATCGGGCCTCCACCCATTTGGCCAGGACCGATCTGGCCTCCCATCGGCATGGCCGCCTGTGGAGGCGCCATGGGCGAAGGCATCGCCTTTGTTGCGTCCATCCCGGCCGGATGCTGCGGATCGGGCGCCTGCGCATGCGCTGTCCCCAGCGCCGCAGCTAGAGCGACGGTGGCAAGGGAAAGTCGGACCGTCATATGTTTCATATTCTTGCTTCCTGTTTGCTGCGGGACGGCGTCAATTGGCGTGGTCGGTGCCAAATCGCAGTGCCGTTGCGGTATGCGTATGGAACGCATTGTGCCAATCGACCGAAGATAGGGCTTTTTTCGAAACGAAAAAATGCGCCGCCTCGGCGGGTTGGATCGCCGATTAGGATCATAATGGTTCCCTATTTTCGTTCAAGGTTCGGAAACTACCCAGACATCTCAGATGGCAATGATAAAAAGGAAGTTCTTCTGAAACGGCGCGGTGCTAATTTCGGCAACCTCGCTCCTCGGCCTAGCCTTTGTCGCGCTGAAATGAGATATGCAGATCTGCGTCGACGGGAGTGTCGCGACCGTCCGCAGTTTGCGTTTTGATCCCAAAAGTGGACCGACAGCTAACGGCCAGAACTTTCCGTTCCACTGCTACCTGCCCCCTTCTCCAGCAGCCCCCTGCCCTGCCCACTCCTACCGGTCTGCTCGTTCTCTCTCCGATGGCGATTCCCGGAAATCAGTCGGTGAGCTTCGGATGAACAAGGGCGGGATCAACATGGAGGGAATGAAGAGAACACGACAGGCATGAGATGGCTGCCGCATCACCGTCCGCCGCCGCAAGGGACCGGCCTTTGGCCTCGCGCTGCGCGCGCCCTTGCCCCGGCGGTCGGCGATGCGTCCCGCGGGAGGGGTCTTCCCGAAGAACAGGGAGGATGAATGAAACCCCAACCAACAGGAACCCACCATGGCCGAACTTCGCAGCGTCGATCCCCGCACCCTCCAATTCAACCCAAACAACCCCCGCCGCACACCGGTGCCGCCGGCGATGGACGAACAGCTCGTCGCCTCCATCAAGGCCGTTGGCATCATTCAGCCGCCGAGCGTGACCCAGAAGGACGACGGGCTGACGGTCGTCGTCGGCAACCGCCGGGTGAAGGCCGCGATCGCGGCGGAATTGCCGGTGATCGAGGTGATGGTGTGGGGTGCCGACGAGGCCGCCGACGCGATGCGCTCGGTCGCCGAGAACCTGATCCGCGCCTCGATGTCGAGCGTGGACATCTGGCGCGCGATCGAGCGGCTGGAAGCCCAGGGCTGGAACGAGCAGGCCATCGGCGA
>PKWQ01000008.1 GCA_003133265.1 Acetobacteraceae bacterium | reverse complement strand
GCGGCCTCCGGCGGAGGGATACGTTGGAATGGGTGGAGAGATCAGCCAACGATCTGTGCAGCGTCGCATGCCGCATAAGAAGGTCGGTAGTCGGCACCGGGGCCAACCAGATCGTTGGAACCTCACCGGGGAAAATGCCGAAGCCGGCCAAGGTGATTGGCAGCTTTTGCCATGTTCCGGTCGCAGTGGCCAATGCCGCATCGAGGTCTGCGATATCGACCCCATCACTGTACGTTGCCAGCTTGATGTGCGGCGAATAGGGCCGATGACGGTGCCTGATGTCTGCCCGGCGATCGGGGAGAGCTTCTAACATCATGTCGATCTTTGTGGGCGTAATCGCATCCAACCTGAGCGTGATGGCAACCGCCATGCCTATGCCGCCTCGGCGTTGAGACTGCTCGCCATCGACCTGCGGATATTAATTACGCTGGCCCGGCTTAAATTAAATCTTTTGGCAGTCGCACGGACACCGGCACCCTCGGCGAGCGCAGCCAAAATCCGGTGCCGAACGTTGGCAGGGATCGGAGGTCGTCCGATGCGCTTTCCGACGGCTCGTGCCTTGGCCTGTCCATTACGAATGGCCAGCGACAACTTTGCAGTACGATAGGCCATGGTCAGGTCGAGGACTGCTGGCGATCCGCTGCTGGTATCGATGTCTTCCCGGTGAAGACGGAGGGAGACATTGTGCTCCCGCAGATGGCCAAGAATTTTGAAAAGATCGTGCGCTGTCCGGCCCGGCAGATCGCCCGCCGTGGCCACGACAATCTGATCGATGCCCAGCAGATTTTCCAGGAGCCTTCGCCAACCGGCATTTTTGCCCCTACCGGTGATCCGGCCGTCATCGACAAAGACGGCAACCACCACGTCACCACGGTCCTCGACGGCTTGGCGAAGGTCGTTAACGAGTTCTTCGTCGGTGCCGATCTGGCTATGATTGAGGCGAGTATAGATGATGGTGCGGATCGTCATCAACATAGTGAACTACAAATCGGCGTTTTGTCAACATGTACTTTATATATGTACGTGACCGTTCTTCAGACGACCGAATTTTATCGGTTCTGAATTTGGCCCGCCTGAGGGCATTCCTGCGGCTCGTTATTCTCAGGGGTGCTGAGGGTCGTCCACGGTCGGCGACCGGCTCTCCAATGCTCCGTAGCGTTTTTTGAACGCCTTCCGATGAGGGCCGGCTGGTGAACGGTGACCACGGGGGCGGAAACCGGTCTTATGACCTTGGTTCGGGGCGGTCGATGTCAGCATCCGTCCAACCCATCCGGCTAAATACTACCGAAGGACCAGCAGCAATGACAGACACCGAAATCACACCCATCGAGGGCACGAAAACCCACCCGTATGTTGCCACCATATTCTTGGACCCTGCCAGATGGTTCGATTTTGAACGAACGTTCGACGACAGGCCCGAGGTCAAAATTCTCAAGGTAGATCGACAGGTACCGTCGGCCTGGACCGTCTATGTGGCCTGCGCCAGCGCAGAAGTCGTAGACCTTCTGGAAAGCAATTGGTGATCTGGCACCGACACCGATCTGGAAGGTCCCTGCCGGTCGGCGAACTTCACTGGCTTTGATCGCAACGGCGTTCGGTGTCCGGTTCAATCACCTATCTCGCCGGTATCTCGGCGGCGACCGTGGACACGTTGCAGGGGCCAATGCGTCCGTGCCGCCTGACGCTCCCGTGCAATTCCGGTCAGTGGATCAGGCCCGAGGTTCGAAGACGCACGGTGACAAGAAATAGTGAAATCAGTGATGCCCGCCGCCACCTTGATTGCCTCCACCTCCCCAATTTCCGCCTCCGCCTTGATAGCCTCCTCCCCAATTCCCCCCTGGATGGCCACCGCCCTGATTTTCACCTCGATAGCCGCCGCCCCAACTTCCCCCTCCGTAGTAGCCACCTCCCCAGCCACCCTCTACCACCACCGAGCCACCGTAGCCGTAGTCACCGTAGGGTGGTGCGTAGCCATAGCCCCCATAGGCTGGATACGGCCCGTACGCCTCTGGGTATGGGGGATACACGCAGCCTTGAAGGATCGCCGCTCCGAAAATCAGCAGGAACGCCGCCAGCGTGCGTCGATTACACCATCTAATCATTGCCGCTCTCCACCTTTCGCAGATCGCCAGCCAACCATGACACAGGACCGCAGCAGCCTACTCCTTCCACAGAATTACGCCAGAACTGTCGCCGCCGACCATGGTTGGACGGTGATCAAGCTATTCATGGATCGTCCGACGACGGTGAGGAGGGGCAAGGATCGGCGGCCCGGCGAGGCCGCCCTGCTGCACGCAATCCGTAGCGGCGGTGTCCAGAAGGTTCTCGTCTGGTCGATCGACCGTGTGGGCCGGTCTCTGGTCGAGTTGGTGGGGTTTTTTGAGACGTGCCGGATGGCCGGGGCTGGGCTGTATCTGCACGACCAAGCTATCGATACGGCGACCTCGAACGGGATGTCACTGTTCGATCTGTGCCAGATGATGGCATTTCACCTCCGGCAGGGACGACGTGACGGAATTCTGCGCGGGCTGGCTGCGGTCCGTGCGACGTCGTCGGTCAGGTTTGGCCGCCCGCCGATCCCGGCGGCGAAGGTCGAGCGAGCGAAACAGTTCTTGGCTGTCGGAAAGGGTGTACGGGCAGTAGCTCGGCTGGCGGGAATCTCGGCTACGTCGGTCAGCAGGTTGAAGGCCACGATGGAGACGGGTATCGGCTACCGACTGACGCCGCCGAACCACGGGTTCCCCTTGGCCCGGCGTGGGTCCGGGCTGCCGATGGTCATCCATGGTCGGGGACCGGTTCTACGGATATCCGCTCCGACAACGGTCCAGAGTTCGTGGCCGAGGCGGTACGGAGCTGGATCTCCGCGGTCGGCGCGCAAACCGCCTGTATCGAACCCGGCAGCCCGTGGGAGAATGGCTATTGCGAAAGCTTCAACGCCAAGCTGCGTGACGAACTCCTCGACGACGAGATTTTCTACTCGCTCAAAGAGGCCAAGACGGTGATCGAAGCTTGGCTGATTGGCATCTTGCCGCCAACGCTCCGCTCGTGCAGGCGGCGGTATTGTCGGAGAAGACCGGACAGCCCATTGATGACACCGCGCCGCCATCATTGGTGCCGGATCGTGGCTACGCGCAGGGTAATGTTTGGCACAACATTTGGATGATGGGCGATGAACCGGGGTGGTCGCACTACGTCGATTGCCGGTACCGGGGCTCGTCAAGAATCCTGAGATTGAAGGCGGACGGGCTTAAACAACGCGAGCAGACCGCCAGCCCGTACGATGCAAAGAAGGGAGTTTCGGCTGCGGCGGTGCAGACGATGGCTTGTGATTAAGCGCACCACGCCGCTTCGGCACCCGAGCCGCTGCATTGTCTATTGGGGCTCGGCTATGATGATTGAATTATTCCAAGCATGCACTATATAAGCTCAATAGGCTACTGGAAGTGGAATACCAGCCATGCACCAGATCGTGTCGCGGCTCCTTCCGGAGCTTCCATTCATTCTGTTAACCGCAGTCGCCACGCATTTGCTCGTGTCGTTTTCGCAGACGCTCATGCATTACAAGCTCGGCCATCATTCGATGGGCGGGAGGTTATTCCGTAACCATATCGGGTTTCATCACGTTTATTATTCCAAAGATCATCTCGTCTCACGGGCGTACCTCGGTGAAGAAGGAAACAATACGCCCTTCTTTTTTATTCCGGTGTTTCTGGTAGGAGTGTGTGCGTACCTCGTGTTGCCGGTCGATCTTTTCGTGGTTCAGGTAGTCACGTGTGCGGCATCGTTCTACGCACATGTCTTTTTCGATAAGGAGTACCACGTAGAGGGATCGAGGTTTCAGCGTTTTGCATGGTTTAGACGCAAGCAGGCACTGCACTTCGTTCATCACCGGCACGCGAACAGCAACTTCGCAGTGATCGATTTCTTCTGGGATAGAGTCCTTGGGACCTACAGAAGCAGGTGAGAGCAGATAGGATCAGATAGGATCAGACGAATGGAACCATTTGCATCTGTGACGGTCACGTGGCATTTGAAGCCGCTTGCACGCCAACCCTTCGGGATCATCAATGACGCTGAATTCTCAATCGCCGAAACCTACCGAAATCTCTGAACATGGTGACACCGAGGTAGGAGTACGCCGGGCACTCGGGCTCGAAGGCGTGGCTCCTGCAATGGGTCGTCCAATGCACGCCGTTCGAACTGCCGAGCGATTTACGGTTGATCGTCAGAAGCCGCGCTTTGTGCAAGACGGAGAAGTCCCGTTCGTCATAGTTCACGGGCGGCGGGACAATGGGCTGCATGCTGTCGATCCTCAGGTAGCAATGGGGGCATCGCCAACCAATCGCCTTGAGGTTGCCGAGACGGCGCTCAAAGCCGAGCGGAATGCGCGGGAATGTGCGGAGCGGAGTCTGACCGAGGCACAGGCCACGATCCGCGATCTACAAACCAAGCTGGGCCATGCGACCTTGGCCCGAGATGAAGCCCGTGCGGATGCCCGGCGCGTAGAGATCAAAAAGCAGACGGTCGAACTTGCCCTGGCTGCCGAGCAGGATGCCCGCCAGAAGGCCGAGCAGCACCTTCTCGACGTGATGCCTGCCGTGTCCACCAAAATGGTCACCGAGCGGAAATCCAAAGCCGGAAAGGCTTCTTTGGGTCTAGCCGGCAGCACATCGACGACGAAAGCTACCCCTCGCGTGAGATCGACAAAGCCGGAACCGAAGCCGGTGAGATGGTGGATCAAGCCAAAGAAAGCGTCAGAGGAACCGGCGTAGGGGGCACCATGACACTTATTCGCTACGTCAAAGGTGTTGAGGTTTGAATTGCGAGCGGCGGCTGATAGTCTTCCCGGCGACCATGAACACGCCGTCACCGGTATAGTGGATCGTCTCCGGATGTTTTGGAGACGGCGCGACATGTGCCTTCACCACTTCGAAGATAAAGAAATTGTATTTTTTGACAAGGCTGTCATCGATTAGCCTGCATTCGAAGTTCGCGTGACATTCCTCGATCATCGGGGCTGCTACCGCCGAAGCTTGCACTGCCGTCAGCCCGAATTTTTCGAATTTATTAACGAACTGTCCCGAGCAATTGCCGATCCCGACCACCTCGTCGACCAGTCGGGTCGTGGGTAGGTTTATGACGCACTCTCGACTGCTCCTGATAAGACCGAAGCTATAATTGCCGCTGGCGATCACACAGCCCACCAGCGAGGGTGTGAACTCCATGACCGTGTACCAGCCCATGGTCATGATGTTCACCTTCTCCTTCCAGACAGATGTCACCAGCACAATCGGTCCCGGTTCAAGATATCGCCGGATGTTCGAGACCGGAAAATCCGCTTTTGCGTGACGCTTCGTCGTCAGGTCCGGGTGCTTACGCATGTCTTCGCTTCTCCTTGGCTACAACGGTACGCCGATTGTGGTGCGCTGCTTATCATCGGTCCAACTCCCTCAGGGTTGAATCAGCCGGAACCGATCCGATCCCGGTGCTCTGAGACTTTCTGTTCGCCCATCGCTCGATCTCCTCGATCTTCGGTCATTGATGGATAGGCTCGAACAATCAATAAATGGGCGGTAGAAACGGCGATTCGGGAGTGACGCTGGGTGGAGCGTGATCTTCTTGACATCCGCTTGTCAAAAAGCGCATGATTCGGAGGCCAACAGTATAGGAGGATGCGAAGCCAGCATGACTCCACCAAGTATATTCCGAGTTTCCGACCACCGTGGCATCGGCAACTAATCCAAAAGTCCACGTAAAGCTCGGCTATTGACGCAGGGCTGTTCAACGCTGATCAGATTTTCTTGTATGCCAGGATGTGATCGAGGCTGAGGGCTCCGTTCCAGAGGGCCTTGGCGACGTTGGTGACGCCGTTTTTCCGCAAGATGTTGAGGGCGAAACTGCGTGCCCTTGCCATGATGCCGGGGTTGTTGCGGATACGGCATTTGTCCTCGTCGCAGGACACGTCGCGGACATAGTGGTTGCGGTTTTCGATGCCCCAATGGCCTCTGATGGCGTCGCCCCATGCGGTTGGGGTGAGGCCGGTGGCGGAGGAGAGGTAGGTGGCGACCTCTCCGCGTTGATCCC
>PKWQ01000109.1 GCA_003133265.1 Acetobacteraceae bacterium | reverse complement strand
GAAATGCGATTGCCCTGGGGATTATAATCAACGCGATACGGCCGGTCGGGTATGTTGCCGGCTGGGGGTTCGCGGATGGAATGGATGCTGCGATTGGTTGGAACCGGGATTGATGGTCAATCCCGAAGTTTCGACGTTATGGAGATCAGCCGGCCTGATGGTCTTGGCGATCTCGCCAACTTGGGTTTGACGCTGGCCGAAGCGAAGCAACTGCTGGCGCGCGTTCAGCAGGATGTCGTTGCCGCGCAAGTCGACAACCAGTCGATATTTCGGCCGGACTGCCAATCCTGCGGCGGGAGATGCCATGTGAAGGATTGGCAACCGCACCGGATTGCGACGCTGTTCGGTGAGGTGCGGGCTCGGCTTCCCCGGTTTCTGTGTGCTGGATGCGGTTGTATCGAGACCGGTGTCAGTTGGCCGTCGCACTGCCGGTCGACCCCTGAGCTGGATCAACCGCAAGCCCGGCATTCCGCACTGATGACTTATCGGGTTGCGGCTGATGTGCTGGTACACCTGCTGCCGATCGACGCCGGGAAGAGCCCTGAGACATTGCGCGGCCATACGCTGCGGATTGGCGAGCACCTCGGCGATGCGGCGATGGATAACCCGGCAGCCGCAGCGTCAGCTATCACTGTGAGCTTGGATTCGACGTTCGTCCGCAGCCGCGAAGAGGGCGAGCGGCACTTGGAGATCCGTGTCGGCAACATCGAGACCGCCGGCGGCGGGCGGCAGGTGTTCGGAGCGGTCGCCAAGGCCAGCACCGAGATCACGGCGTTGATCGTAAGCGGTGCTCCGAGGCCCTCGTTCCGGCGCCGACGAGGAATGTGCTTGATGGTCCTTTGGCAGAGGGCTTCGAGCTATCGTTATGGACGACGTTAATGACGACGCGAAGGCAGGCTTCCGGCGTGTTGAGGTTCTGACGGGACCTGGTCGTCGTCGGCGCTGGTCGACGGCGGAGAAGGAGCAGATTGTTGAGGAGACGCTGGCGCCGGGTGCGCGCGTGTCTGAGGTCGCCCGACGGTGGCAGCTCTGCCCTCAGCAGGTGTTCGGCTGGCGACGCGCGGCGTGTCGTGACCTGACCGGCACGGCGGCAGACGGGATGGTTTCCGCCGTGCCGCGCTTCGTGCCGATCGTCACCGAGGTCCCGTTGGCGCCGGCAACTCCGGTCGCACCCTCCTGCATCGAGATCACGTTGGCCGGCGCGGTGCTGCGTGTCGTGCCCGGCACGGACAGCGCCCAACTGACCGCAGTGCTGCGGGCGGTGCGGGTGTCGGCGGTGCGAACATGATCACCATCCCCGCCGGTGCGCGGGTGCTGGTGGCCGCACGTCCGGTGGATTTCCGCAAAGGGGCCCACGGCCTGGCTGCCCTGGCGTCCGAGGCACTCGATGCGGATCCATTTTCGGGCACAGTGATCGTGTTCCGGTCCAAGAGCGGCGATCGGGTGAAGATCCTGGTCTGGGATGGCAGCGGGCTCGTGCTGATCTGGAAGCAATTGCAGCAAGGCGGATTCCGCTGGCCGCCGATCATGGACGGAGCAATGACACTGCCGCCGGTGGAGTGCGCCGCCCTGTTCGATGGGCTCGATTGGACGCGTGTTCAGACGGTCAGGGGGATTCCCAAACCTTCTGTTGCTGCCTAGACTCTTTTGCGTGATGCCAGCCCCGTCCACACCATTGCCGAGCCTGCCCGCCGATACCGATGCGCTGCGGACGCTGCTGCTGGCGAGCTGGGCGGAGCGTGACAGCCTGGCGGCCGAACGCGATGAGCTGGCGACGCAGAACGACCGGCTTCGGCATTTGCTGCTGCAGCTCAAGCGCCTGCGGTTCGGCGCCCGGTCCGAGCGTCTGCCGGAGGAACAACTGCAGCTGGGCCTGGAGGCGGTCGAGCAGGCCATCGCCCGCGACCAGGCCGAGGCGGAGCACCGCAATGGCGATCTGAAGTGTGAGCGCGTGGCGAAGCGCCGGGCGAACCGTGGCGCGCTGCCGGCGCATCTGCCACGCATCGAGGTGACGCTGGCGCCGGAGGACACCGCCTGCCCGTGCTGCCGGGCGGCGATGACGGTGATCGGCGAGGACAGCTCCGAGCGGCTCGATGTGATCCCGGCCCAGTTCCGGGTGATCGTGACGCGGCGGCCAAAGTTCGCCTGCCGGGCCTGTGCCGGCACGGTGGTGCAACTGCCCGCACCGGCACGGCTGATCGAAGGCGGAATTCCCACCGAGGCGCTGGTCGCCCATGTGCTGGTCAGCCGCTACGCCGACCATCTGCCGCTGTATCGCCAGGCGCAGATCATGGCCCGCCAGGGCGTGGCGCTGGATCGGTCGACGCTGGCGTTCTGGACCGGCTATGCGGCGGCCGAGATCGCCCCGGTCGTGGCGCGGCTGCGCGAGATGTTGTTGGCCTCGACACGATTGTTCGCCGACGAGACGGTGGTGCCGGTGCTCGACCCTGGGCGCGGGCGCACCAAGCAGGGATATTTCTGGGCGATTGCGCGCGATGACCGGCCCTGGGGCGGGACCGCGCCGCCGGCGGTGGTCTACAGCTACGCACCGGGACGTGGACACAAGTATGCCAAGGCGCTGCTCGGGGGCTATCGCGGCATTCTGCAGTGCGATGGATATCAAGCCTACAAGGCTTTGGCCGATCCTGGCGGAGCCCCGCGTGCGCTCGCATTCTGCTGGAGCCATGTGCGCCGCGGATTCTACGATCTGGCCAAAGCCGGTACTGCGCCGATCGCCAGCGAAGCGTTGGCGCGCATTGCCGCCCTGTATCGGATCGAGGCCGAGATTCGCGGCACGACCGCCGAACACAGGCTCAGCGAGCGGCAAATCCAAAGCCGGCCTCTGATTAGCGACCTGCACACCTGGTTCGAGGTGCAGATTGCCAAACTGTCAGCCCGAGGTCCGACCGCGGAGGCGATCCGCTACGCGCTGAACCATTGGCACGGCCTCGAGTTGTTCGTGGACGACGGCCACATCGAGATCGACAGCAACACGGTGGAGCGCACGATGCGGCCGATCGCCCTGTCGCGCAAAAATGCCCTGTTTTGCGGCAGCGATGACGGGGGCGAGAATTGGGCCGCCATCGCCTCACTGATCGAGACCTGCAAGCTCAATCGCGTCGAGCCACTGAGATACCTCACCAACCTGCTCACACGCCTCGTCAACGGCTGGCCACAGGCCAGAATTGACGAACTCATGCCGTGGCACTCCGCCGAACCAGAAGCACGGTAGCCGTCAATCAGGAAAACCGACGGCCACGGAGCATCGCTTACCGTTGATCCGCCGAAACCTTCGCATCGTCGGCCAAGCCGACGACACCGCGGTAACCGCATTCACCGACGGTTGTCCCGGTCTGCGGTCGATCCTGGCCAATGCCGGGATCACGAAGCCACTGATCCTTGATTGGTTCCACATCGCCATGCGGCTGCAGTACGCGACGCAAGCCGCCAGCGGATTGTCGACCGACCAACCCGACCGGGTGCAGGCGAAGGCCGTCATCGTCGCGGAAGTCGAGCGTCTGCGCTGGCGGATTTGGAACGGCAATGCGAAGAACGCCCAGCGCAGCATCGACCGGATCCGTAAGGTCATGCATGTCTTCAAGGGTGAGCACGGCCATCGCACGAAAGGCGTGCCGTCGCGCAAGCTGTGGCACGCGTTGCATGAGGTCGATAGCTATCTCAGTGGTCAAAGCGCCTGGCTGGTCAATTACGCCGAGCGGTACCGTGCCGGCTTGCGTGTCGGAACCTCGGTCACCGAAGGTACGGCAAACCTCTTGGTCAATAGGCGAATGAACAAGTCGCGACAGATGCGATGGTCCCGGCGAGGTCCCGATCTCCTGCTCCAGGTTCGCTGCGCGGTCTACAACGGGACACTCGGTTCTGGGTTCATTCCGTCGCCAATTCAGGAGCAGCGGTGACAGGAGATGAAGCGGCCGGGCGCTGACGACCGATGCCGATCAATTTGGTCCGCTTCAGCATCAGCGCATTGATCGCGACAAGTGCCGAACTGCCGGACATGGCCAGCGCTGCGATGCTCGGTCCGAGCAGGAATGGATACAGGACCCCGGCGGCCAGCGGGAACGCGATGACATTGTAGCCGACAGCCCACCAGAGATTCTGATGCATTTTCCTGAGCGTGGCATGGGACAGTTCAATGGCGCCGACCACATCGAAAGGATCGCTTTTCATCAGCACGATGTCGGCGCTCTCCATCGCCACATCCGTTCCGGCGCCGATCGCGAAACCGACATCGGCCTGGGTCAGGGCGGGCGCGTCGTTCACGCCATCGCCGACCATGCCGACTTTCTTGCCCTGGGCCTGCAGTTCCTTGACCTTGCTCGCTTTGTCGCCGGGCAGCACGTTGGCGAACACTTTGTCGATCCCGAGACTTCTCGCGATCCGCTCAGCGGTGCCCTGATTGTCCCCGGTCAGCATCGCAACCTCGACGCCCCTCGTGCGCAACGCCTTGACCGCCTCCACCGCCGTCGGCCTCACCGCATCGGCGATGGCGATCAAACCTATCAGCTTGCCGTCCACCGCGAGGTGAACGACCGTGCGTCCGGCGCCCTGCAATTCTTCCGATTTTCCGGTGAGCTCACCGAGATTGATCGTGCTTTCGGTCATCAAAAGCTTGTTGCCAAGGAGCACCGTCTTCCCGTCTACGTTCGCTCGCGCACCCTTGCCTTCGAGGTTCTCGAAACCGGTCGCCTTGGGCGCGCTCACTTTGGCGGCGCGACGCAGAATGGCCTGCGCCAGGGGATGATCCGATCCCGCTTCCACGGCGGCGGCGGTGGACAGTAGTTGGTCCTCCGTGGCACCGACGGCCGTTACCAGGTCCACCACCTCGGGGTGGCCCATCGTCAGCGTGCCGGTTTTGTCAAAGATGACGACATTCAGTTTGGTCGCGTCCTCCAGTGCCGACGCGTTCTTGAACAGGATCCCGTTCATGGCGCCGAGTCCGGTTCCGACCATGATCGCCATCGGCGTCGCGAGGCCAAGCGCGTCGGGGCAGGCGATGACGAAAACGGTGATAGTCAGGCTGAGCGCGAACAGCAAGGGCTGGCCGATCCAAAAGAACCAGACGACGAAAGTGAGTACGCCAACCGCGACCGCGGCCAGGACCAGCCATTGCGACGCTCGATCCGCGAGAAGTTGCGCGGGGGCCTTGGAGTTCTGTGCTTCCTGGACCAACTTGACGATCTGGGCGAGAGCCGTGTCCGACCCGACCTTGGTCGCTTTATAACGGAACGTGCCGCTCTTGTTGATGGTCGCGCCGATCACCGCGTCACCAACCGCTTTTGCTACCGGCATGGACTCGCCTGTGAGCATTGATTCGTCGACCTGCGACGCTCCTTCCAGCACCGTTCCGTCGACCGGAATTTTGTTTCCGGGCCTGATCACGACGGTATCGCCGGAAGCGACCTCCGCCGTCGGCACCTCGATTTCCTTGTCGTCGCGCAGCACGGTCGCCATGGGCGGGGCCAGATCCATGAGGGCGCGGATGGCCTCGGATGCACCGGCTCGCGCGCGCATTTCGAGCCAGTGCCCGAGCAGGATGAAGACCAGCAGGATCGCTGACGCCTCGTAAAACTGCTGGCCGCCAAAGAAGAAGGTAGAGCCGACACTGAACAGATATCCCGTGCCGACGCTGAGGACGACGAGCACCGCCATGTTGGCGACACCATTGCGAAGCGCCCGGTAGGCGGCGACGATGAATGGCCAGACCGGCCAGAGGATGGCGGCGCTGGCGAAAACGAACAGGACAAGATCCAGCCGCAAGCCGAACGGCGGAGGGATTTTCATGAAGTCCATGCCCATCGGCGAAAAACCGAAGATCGGCAGGCTGAACGCGAGCGCGATCCAGAAGCGGTTACGCATGTCGCGCACCATGGCCTGCATGTCCATGCCGGCGCCGTGACCCATTTCGTGCGCCATGGCGTCGTGTTTTTCGTTGCCATGGGCCTCGTGGCCGGCCTTCGGTCCGGCTGATTCCTTGTCGGCTGGCGACCCTACCGCGGGGGCCTTGGGCACTTCAGCCCGCGTCGTGCCGGTCTGGCTGCCCGCGTCCCCCTGAGCACGTTTGCCCGGGGTGACGGGGTCTCGGCAGACATGCCTGGGCAGGGCTTCGCCCGCGCAGTGAAAGCCACACTCCTTTATCGCCGCCTGTATCGCGGAGAGGCTGGTATTGCTGGAATCATACTCAACAGTCGTCGCGCCGGAGACCGGATTGACTGATGCCCGCCCCACACCGTTGATACGCTGCAGTTGCTTTTCGATCCCGCGGGCACCGAGGATCGAGAACAGGTCGCCGATTTCGAGCGTGCTGGTCCTCATGGATGCCTGTTCCTACATCTGCCGGATTGGTTGCGACCGTCGACTGTTGGATCGGCCCTCGCTCATGGCGACAGGACCCAGGGGCGTTCGCCTTTCGGGTCATGGTCACCGTGGCGCCAGCCCTCGCCACGGCGGTCGCACGCTGGTTTTTTCTCCCGCATCGCACGATTGACCGTCGCCGGCGGCGGAGCCTTCGGCGTCGCGGCGACTACGGACGCCGCCTTATCGGCGGCAATCTGACCACGGCGGCGGACCGGCATCGACGCGCGACGTGTGGATGACCCGATCTTGCTGGTCATTTTTGCTTTCCTGATGGTGTCGCGAGACAAGAATACCCCGGCGCTGACTAATATTGGTTGATTTGAGTCAACCGAGACTGAACGCACGCCCTGAATGTTCTCACTTTTGGAGGTTCTGTCGCAAGTTTTTGTGCGGCACCGGGCTGGCGTATGATTGGCGACAACGGTTCCGGCGGGACAGCACGATGATCGAGTTCAAAGGCAGTCATTTTGAGCGGGCGGTGATCCTGTGGGGCATCCGCTGGTACCTGGCCTATCCGATCAGCTACCGTCAACTCGAGGAAATGATGCAAGAGCGCGGCGTGGAGGTTGACCACTCCACGCTCAATCGATGGGTGCTCAGGCATGTCCCACTGCTGGATCGGGAGT
>PKWQ01000130.1 GCA_003133265.1 Acetobacteraceae bacterium | reverse complement strand
CGGTGATGCGCATCTGCGACCGCATCGTGGTGATGAACCACGGCCAGAAATTGGCGGAAGGTACCCCTGCGGAAATCCGCAACAATCCAGAGGTCATCCGCGCCTATCTGGGAGACGACGCATGAGCGGTTCGCCGGTCCTGGAACTTGTTGGCCTGACGGTGCAGTACGGACCGGTGCGCGCGGTCAGCGACATCGACCTCACCGTCCACAGCGGCCGGATCGCCACGCTGATCGGCTCCAACGGCGCTGGCAAGACCTCGATCATGAAGGGCGTCACCGGGCTGCAGGCGCTCACCTCCGGGCGGGTCCGCTTCCGCGGGATGGATTTGACCGGGCGGCAGGTGGACGAGATCGTCGCTGCTGGCATCTCGTTGGTACCCGAGGGGCGTCGGCTGTTCCCCACCATGAGCGTGCGCGAAAACCTGGAGATCGGCGCCTATCGCCGCACCGACGCCGCCGCCGTCCGCGCGGATTTCGACCGCGTGCTGGATTATTTCCCCGCGCTCGGCGAACGCCTCGACGCCCGCGCCATGGAGCTGTCCGGTGGGCAACAACAGATGGTCGCCATCGGCCGCGCGCTGATGTCGGGGCCGAAACTGCTGCTGCTGGACGAGCCATCCATCGGCCTGGCGCCCGCAATCGTGCAGACCATCGGCAGGATCATCAAGACGATCAGCCAGAGCGGCGTCGATGTGCTGCTGGTGGAGCAGAACGCGCATATG
The DNA here is from genome assembly GCA_003133265.1 of Acetobacteraceae bacterium. GTDB lineage: Bacteria > Pseudomonadota > Alphaproteobacteria > Acetobacterales > Acetobacteraceae > PALSA-911. The sequence goes on along the minus strand of PKWQ01000130.1, from coordinate 5,005 downwards.
GCATTGCGCTTGTCCGACGACGCCTATGTGCTGGAAAACGGCGCCATCACCATGCGCGGCGCGGCGCGCGAACTGGAACGCAGCGAGGCGGTGCGCGAAGCCTATCTCGGGATGTAGCGCATCGGAAACGACAACCGGAGGAACCCCATGCTCAAAGGCAAGACCGCGCTGATCACCGGCTCACTTGGGGGGATCGGCTTTGCCACCGCCAAGGCGCTTGCCGCCCAGGGCTGCAACATCATGCTCAACGGCTTCGCCGATGCCGAGGTAATCCGCGACCGGCAGGCGGAACTCGCCCGCGCCTACGATGTCCGCGCCGCCTATCATGGCGCCGATCTGCGCTTTCCCGACCAGATCGAGCAGTTGGTGAAGACCACGGCCGAGACGCTTGGCGGCGTCGACATCATCGTCAACAACGCCGTGGTCCGCTCCTTCAACCCGATCGACAAGTTCAGGACCGAGGACTGGGACACAGCACTTGCCGTCAATCTCTCGGCCAGTTTCCACACCATCCGCCTCGGCCTTCCCTACATGAAGCAGGCCGGCTGGGGCCGGATCGTCAACATGGCCTCCACCTTCTCGCTGTTCGCGGTTACCGACCGCGTCGACTACATCACCACCAAGACCGCGCTGATCGGCCTGACCCGCGCGGTGGCGCTGGAGGTGGCGAAGGCCGATATCACCTGCAACGCGATCTGCCCCGGCTCGGTGCTGACGCCGGCGACCGAGGGTAGGGTGCAGGCGGAGATCGTGCGCGACGGCACCCCGCGCGAGGCGATCCTGGCCAGGCTCACCGCCCGCCAGCCCGCCGGACGGTTCATCGAGGATGCGAACGTCGCCGGCCTGATCGCCTTCCTGTGCGGTCCGCACGGGCGCGACATCAACGGCGCGGCGCTGCCGATCGACGGCGCCTGGTCCGCCGGACGCGGCTGACGCGCGCGCACTACGCGCACACGCTCGTCAGGCCACGATGGTCGATTGGATCGCTTGCGGCTGCCCGGAAAACAAGGTTGCAAGAAAAAACGCGCGGCGATGTTCCGACATCACCGCAAAGCCCGGACTCGCCGAGAACGCACGGTGGATGTTTCTGGAAGCCTTGGAGTCTGGGTCGGCGGCAAAGAAGAAATGATTGGCCAGCAGGCAGATCCCTCCCGGGCGCAACAGGCTGGCGATACGCAGCGCCAACGCCGACAGGACCAGATCGTCCAACGGTGCGAGATAATACAGCACGTCGGCAACCACCACGAGATCGAACTGTCCGTCGAGCGAGGGTGACAGGTCCAGGATGTCGCCTTGTTCGAATTGCAGGTTGGCGAACGCGGCACCATGTCCGCGTGCCTGCTCGACCGCCGCGGTCGCGAGGTCCAGCCCCAGCACATGGTCGGCGCGCCGCGCCAGCTTCTGCGACAGCAGGCCGAGACCGCACCCGAGATCGAGCGCGCGCGCAATCCGCCCTTGCGGGAGCAGCGCGATCAGCTTGTCGTATTTCAGCCCCTGGTAACGATAGCGTGGCGACGCCGATCCCCAGGGATCGGCGGAGTCCGCATAGGCGGACTCGAACGCGGCCCGTGGCCCCTCGGTGTCGCGCTGGCGCTGAATTGCGGCGTCGGTGCGCGCGCTCTTCAGGAACAGGCCAACATCGGCCGGCAGCATGAACAGCCACGGCCACCGTGGCCGCGGATCGGAACGACACGGTGCAATCTGGTTGGGATCGGGGAAAGCCCACCGTAAAATTCGCTTGGACAGTCGATATAGTACCAAATAACCCCTTTATCCGACATGTCCCGCCTAGTCGGCTTTCTGTGGGGGAGTTTGGCCGCTTTGCCGGGCTCTCGCAAGCTTTGGAGCGGTTTCGCCCGGGGAAAGAACCCTTGTCGGCCGCATCAAGGCGAGAATCGGCCCTGATTTTCGCATTCCCGAACCCGATCGTTCGAGATACACTGCCTTCGGATTTGGCTGGATGGGTCATCCATCTGGGAAATGTCGGGAGCGGACTGTTGCAGCACACACTTTTCTCCGTGTCCGCGCCCCGATGGCATCTACCCAGCATGAGGAATATGGACTAGGCGCCCACCCGCTCATGCTGTTCAACTCCCAGATCTTCATCGTCTTGTTCCTGCCGGTGGTGCTGGCGCTGTACTATGCGCTGGCGGCACATCGGACGTGGCGGCAGGCGATGGTGGTACTCGCCTCGTTGTTCTTCTACGGCTGGTGGGATGTTCGCTTCGTGCCGCTGCTGGCCGGGCTGACGGTGGCGAACTGGCTGATCGTGCAATGGTTCGCACGACAGCGGGCATCATGGATTCCGGTGCTCGGCGTGGTGCTGAACCTGGCGGCGCTCGGCCTGTTCAAATACGCCGATTTCTTTCGCGGCACGGTCTTCGCCTTGCTGGGCGAGAGCGTGCATCCGTGGCAGCTGATCCTGCCACTGGGTATCAGCTTCTTCGTGTTCCAGAAGATATCCTACCTGATCGACCTCAGGCGCGGCGACGGACACATCTACGGCTTCCTGGATTTCTGCATGTTCGTGATGTTCTTCCCGCAGCTGATCGCCGGGCCGCTGGTGCGCCATAACGAGATCATCCACCAGTTCGGTGAAAATCCGCGCCGGCCGGAAATGTGGGAGAACCTGTCGCGTGGCTTTATCCTGTTCCTGATCGGCGTCGCCAAGAAGGTGGGGTTGGCCGACACGCTGGCAATGGTCGCCGATCCGCAGTTCAATGCCGCCGCAGCCGCCCCGCTGGACGCGGTGCATGCCTGGATCGGCACCGCTGCCTACACGCTGCAGATCTATTTCGACTTCTCGGGCTATTCCGACATGGCGATCGGTCTCGGGCTGATGTTCGGCCTGCGCCTGCCGCTCAACTTCAACGCACCCTATCGCGCGATGTCGGTGCGCGACTTCTGGCGCCGCTGGCACATCACCCTGTCGCGCTTCCTGCGCGACTATCTGTACATCCCGCTGGGCGGCAACCGTGGCGGCGCGGCCCGGCAGATGGTGAACGTGATCGTCACGATGCTGCTGGGCGGGCTGTGGCACGGCGCCAACTGGACCTTCGTCGCCTGGGGCAGCCTGCACGGCGCGGGGCTGGCGGTGAACCATCTGTGGCAGGAGCGCGGCTTGCGCCTGCCCCGGCCGGTCGCCTGGCTGATGACGCTGTTGTTCGTGATGGCTGGCTGGGTGCTGTTCCGCTCGCCTGACTTCGCCACCGCGGGCGGCGTGCTGCAGTCGCTGGCCGGACTGCATGGCGTCGGCCATATCACGCTGGATCGGGAGTACGTCGCGGCGCTGATCGGCGGGACAGCGATTGCCCTGCTCGGCCCGACCAGCCAGGAGGCAGCGCTGCAACGGCTGACGCCCGATCTTCGGCTCGCCATCCCGGCCGGCGCCATGCTGGTCTATCTCCTGCTCCTGGTCGGCGGACGGTTGCCCAATGTCTTCATCTATTTCCAGTTCTGACGGCTCCCGCCTTCGCAGGGGTCTGCGTTTCGTGCGCGCCTTGTTCGGGCGTGGCCGCGCCGTGGCGGAAAATGACACCCCGGTGGGGTGGCGCCGCTTCTTCCGGCTGACCGTCGGCACCGCAATTGTCGCGGGTGGCATCATCTATGCATTCCTGGTGCTGGTCGATCCGTTCGATACGCTGCCGCTCTCGCCGCCGCTGAACCGGGCGCCGGTGGCCACCAATGCGCGCTATGCCTTCCCCGCGCTGGCGCGGTCCGCGAAGTTCGACAGCGCGATCTTCGGCACCTCCACCAGCCGGCTGCTGCGGCCGGTTACGTTGGACCCGGAATTCCATGCTCGCTTCGCCAACCTGGCGATGAACGACTCCACTGCCTACGAACAGTCGCGGTTGATGCGGGTGTTCATCCGCGCCCATCCGGCGGCGCGCGTGATGATGGTCGGGATCGACGTGCGATGGTGCGTCACCGGCGACGACTTCCAGAAGCTGACCCCACGGCCATTTCCGGCCTGGATGTACGGCACCGATCCGTGGCGGGGCTACGCCGAGATGTTCAATCTCTATTCGGTGCAGGAGGCCGGGCAGCAATTCGGCGTCGTGACCGGCATCAAGGCGCCGAGCTACGGGCGCGACGGCTATACCAGCTTCGTGCCGCCCGACAGGGAGTACGATCCCGCCCGCGTCGCGATGCATCTGCGGCAGGNNGCCCTGCCCGGTGTACGTAGCGGACCGCCCACCACATGGCGTTTCCCCGCGCTGGAACTGCTGGAGAAGGAACTGGCCGCACTTCCGGCGCCGACGCGCAAGATCCTGTTTTTCGCGCCCTACAACCATGTGATCATACCGAAGGCCGACCAGAGCGGCGCGGCCGGCTGGGCCGAATGCAAGCGCCGGATCGCGGCACTCGTCGACGCCGTGCCAAACGGGCTGGCGGTCGATTTCATGATCCCGAGCCCGATCACGGATCGCGACGACAATTACTGGGACGCGCTGCACTATCGCGTCGGCGTCGCCGACCGGCTGGCGCGCGATCTCGCCGCCGCTACGCGCGGCGAGCCATCGGCCGATTACCGTGTCCTGACCGCCCAGGACGTCGGCACCGCGCGGTAGCCGGCCGCTGAGAGGGGGACCGTCAGGCCACGCCCTGGACGGCGGCCGTCCGGTGACGGATGCTGCGGCCGGACCGGCAACCGCGCAGGAGGGCGATAGGATGACACTGACACGCCGCACCATTCTGGCGGGCACCGCCGCCGCGCTGACCGCGCCCGCGATCGTCCGCGCGCAGAGTGCCGTGCCGATCCGCATCGGCGAGATCAACAGCTATACCGCCATCCCCTCGTTCACCCTGCCCTATCGCAATGGCTGGCAACTGGCTGTGGAACAGATCAACGCCGCCGGCGGCGTGCTGGGCCGGAAGATCGAGGTGGTCTCCCGCGACGATGCCGGCAAGCCGCAGGACGCGGTACGGCTGGCGGGCGAGCTGTTGAACGAACAGAAAGTGGACCTGCTGGCCGGCGGCTATCTGTCCAATGTCGGGCTGGCGC
>PKWQ01000137.1 GCA_003133265.1 Acetobacteraceae bacterium | reverse complement strand
CCAGCTTGTGCTTGATCGCCTGGAACGAACCGATCGGCCGGCCAAACGCGAAGCGGTCGCGGGCATAGGAGGTCGCCATGTCGAGCGCGGCCTGCGCACCGCCGACCTGCTCGAACGCCATCATCACGGCGGCGCGGTCCAGCAGCCGGCGGATCGCCTGCGGTCCTTCCGATCCCGCCAGCGCGTCGGCGGGCGCGCCGTCGAAGACGATGCGCGCGTGCGATCGGGTGGGATCGAAGGTGGCGACGCTCTCTCGCGCGACGCCGGGGCCGGTCAGGTCCACCACATGCAGCGTCGGCGACTGGCCGGAGCCACGCACCGCCACCACGGCGATGTCGGCAACGTCGCCGTCCGGCACAGGGAGTTTTGTGCCTGTCAGTTTGCCGTCGGTAACGCTGGCGTCCAGCCGGGCGGGATCGGCGCTGCCCGGACGTTCGGCGAAGGCCAGCGTGCCGATCGCCTCGCCCGAGGCCAGGCGCGGCAGATAGCGATCCTTCTGCGCGTTGGACCCGAAGGCGAGGATGGCCTCGGCGGCAAGATAGACCGACGAGGAAAACGGCACCGGCGCGACCGCATATCCGAGTTCCTCGGCCAGCACGCACACCGCGAGGTGCCCCAGCCCGGCGCCGCCATACTCTTCCGGGATCGCCGCGCCGATCCAGCCGAGTGCGGCGATCTCCTGCCACAGTTCCCGATGATAGGGCTCGTCGCCGTCCAGGATGCGGCGCGCCGCGGCGGGCGGACAGCGGTCGTGCAGAAACTTCTTTGCCTGGTCGCGCAGTTCCTTCAGCTCATCGGGAAAATCGAAGTTCATCGGCTTCGCCCTTCAGACGCCCCGGAACACCGGGCGGCGCTTTTCCATGAACGCACGGCGGCCCTCGATGAAGTCCTGGCTGTCGAAGCATTCCGTCACCAGCCGGTTGCAATAGTCGATGTCGGCGGCGGGTGAGGCTTTCACCAGTTCGGCCACCGTGCGCTTCAGCGCGTTGATGGTCATCGGCGCGTTGTCGGCGATGGTGGCGCAGTAGCCGCGCACGTACTCTTCCAGCTCCGTCTTCGGCAGCACGCGGTTGACCAGGCCCATCACGTTGGCCTCGGCGGCGGTGAAGTGCCGGGCGGTGAAGAAGATCTCCTTGGTGTAGGACGGCCCGACCAGGTCCATCAGTTTCTTCACCCCGGCCGGTCCGTAGCCGAGCCCGAGCCGCACGGCGGGGACGCCGAACTTGCCGTCATCGGCGGAAATCCGCAGGTCGCAGCCGACGGCGATGCCGACGCCGCCGCCGATGCAGAAGCCGTGGATCATGGCGATGGTCGGCTTGCGGCATTCGGCAAGCCGCTTGCCGGCCTTCTCGGTCAGGCCCTCGTAATAGACGTTCGACTCGGCGGAGGAGCGGGTCTGCTCGAACTCCGAGATATCGGCGCCGGAGACGAAGGCGGTCTCGCCGATGCCGCGCAGCACCACCACGCGCACCGCCGGGTCCTTCTCGAACGCGTCGATGATCTCCGGCATCGCCGCCCACATGTCGGTGGAGCAGGCGTTGCGGCGCGCGGGGTTGTTGAAGATCATCCAGCCGATCGGGCCTTCGATCCTGGCGATCATCCGTTCGGTTTTCAGCTTGATCGTCCGGTCAGCACTCATGTCGTCTCATCCTTTGGAGCTGGAATCTGGGCGATGCGCCTTGGGTCGATCTCCACCCAGACGCTGGTTCCGACGTCGTGGATATCGAGCGGCGGCGCCGCGGCGCGCAGCCGCAGATCGGAATTTTCCGGGCGCACCACATAGTCCCAGTATTCGCCGAGATAGGCGCGCTCGACGATCTCGCCGCGCACCCACCAGGAGTTCGACGTGTCGGTGGGTGCGCTGCGGTGCAGGAGGATAGTCTGCGGGCGGACCGAGAAGCTGGCGGCGCGCGGCAGTTGCGCGGCGTCGGGAAATAGGCCGACGGTGGCGGTGAAGCCGGGGAAGACGATGCTGCCGCCATCGAGCGTGCCGTCGAGAAAGTTGGTGCGGCCGATGAAGCCGGCGACGAAGCGCGATTTCGGGCGGTTGTAGAGCGAAATCGGATCGTCCACCTGCTCGATCCGGCCATGGTTCATCACCACGATCCGGTCGGAAGTCACCATCGCCTCCGACTGGTCATGCGTGACGTAGACCGTGGTGATGCGGAATTCGTTGTGCAGGCGGCGGATTTCGCTGCGCATCTCCTCGCGCAGATTGGCATCCAGGTTCGACAGCGGCTCGTCCAGCAGCAGCACTTCCGGCTCGATGACGATGGCGCGCGCCAGCGCCACGCGCTGCTGCTGCCCGCCGGACAGTTCCGCCGGGTAGCGGTCCTTCAGGTGCGAGAGCTGCACCACGGACAGGATCTGATCCAGCCGGCGCGTCAGTTCGGTTCCCGGCATCTTCCGCAGCTTCAGGCCAAAGGCGACGTTCTCGCCCACCGTCATGTTCGGCCAGATGGCGTAGCTCTGGAAGATCATCGACATGCCGCGCTTCTCCGGCGGCAGCGAATGATCCGGCGAGGACAATACGACATTGTTCACCGCGATCGTGCCGGCGGTCGGGCGCATGAAGCCCGCGATCATGCGCAAGGTCGTGGTCTTGCCGCAACCGGACGGGCCGAGCAGGGAGACGAACTCGCCCTGCTTCAGCGAAAGCGTCACGTCCTGCACCGCCGGCGTGTCGCCGAAGGACTTTCCAAGGCCGGTAAGGACCAGCTTGTTCATGAACGGCTGCGCCTCAGCATGAAATCACTCCCCACCAAACGGAAACCGACGCCGACGATCACGATCGTCGCCACCAGCAGCATGAAGCCGAGTGCCGCCAATTGCTCGAAATTCCCTTCCTCGCTGAGGTCGAGCAGCATCACCGACATGGTGCGCGTCTTCGGCCCATAGAGGAACATCGCGGTGGACAGCTCCCGCGTCGCGGGGATGAACACCAGCAGCCAGGCGCCGATCAGGCTGCGCTTCATCAGCGGCAGCATCACTTTATGCACGGCCAGCAGACGCCCGCCGCCGAGGATGCGCACCGCCTCCTCCATCTCCGGGTTGATGCTGCGGATCGCGGCGCTGGCGTTGGCGAAGCCGATCGGCAGGAAGCGGGTGGTGAAGGCCAGGATCAGGATCAGCGCGGTGCCGTACAACGCGAACGGCGGCGGGGCGTAGGCGGCATAGAAGGCGATGGCGAGCACGATGCCGGGCACCACGAACGGGGCCATGCAGAGAAAGCCTAGCACGCTGGCGAACGGCAGCAGCCTGCGGGCGACGATGTAGGCGATGGAAAGCGACAGACCCAGCACCAGGAAGGCCGCCGAACCCGCATACATGAAACTGTTGAGCACGGAACGCCCGGCGGTCTCGTGCTGGAACAGCAGGTAATAGAAATTATGCAGGGTCAGATTGTCTATCGCCCAGCCACGGCCCCAGGCCTTGGCGAGTGCCGCCTGCGACAAAGCCGCGTAGGGCATCAGCACGGAGAACGACAGTATCATCACCGTGTAGCTCAGCATCACCCAGCGCCACCGGCCGAGCATGATGGTGCGGCGCTCGCCGCCCTTGCCGGTCAGCGCCACGAAGCCGCGCCGGCTGGTCAGGCGGCGCTGCACCAGGAACAGCACGACCGTGATCAGCAGCAGCGGCACCGCGTAGGCGGCGGCGACCTCCGATCGGACCGGCGCGCTGAAGAACTGCAACAGCTGCGTCGTCACCACGTTGAACCGCGCCGGAATGGCGATCAGCGCGGGGGAGCCGAACAGCGCGATGGTTTCCAGGAAAGTGACAATCACGCCGCCCAGGATCGCCGGCATCACCATCGGCAAGGTGACGCGCAGCATGGTCCGCACGGTGCCCGCACCCAGGATGTTGGCGGCGTCCTCCATCTCCGAGGACACCACATCGAGCGCGGAGGAGGTGAAGATGAACAGATAGGGGAAAGAATAGATCGCGATGATGAAGGTCAGGCCGGGGAAGGAGTAAATGTTGAACAGGCCCTGATCGGCGCCGGTCAGCCCCATCCAGAATTTGTTGAGCCAGCCGGCGTTCGGTCCGGCAAGCAGAATCCAGCCGATGGCGCCGAGATAGGGCGGCGTGATGAAGGCGCCGAGCACGGACAGCCGAATGATGCCTTTGCCTGGCATGTCGGTGCGCGACACCGCCCAGGCGATCGGCAGCGCGAATATCAGGCACAGCAGGGTGACGCAGACGCCGAGCGAGAGCGAGTTCCACAGCGCCTGGAGGTAACGCGGCCGCCCATAGGCGACGACGTAGTTCTTCAGGGTGAATTCCCCGGTATCGGCCGTTTCCAGGCTGGTCAGCACCAGCCGCAGCAGCGGGTTGATGACCAGGAAGGCCAGGATGGCGGCCAGCGCGATCCACAGCAGGATCAGCGGATCGAACCGTNNCGGTCTGGCGGATCAGCTTCACCTCCGACAGCGGCTTGGCGCCGGCGCGGGGCTTCACCTCCGGGCGCACCGGATCGATGCGGTATTCGACGCAGAAGCGCGCGAAATCCTCCGACAGCAGATATTCCATGAACAGCCGGCCGGCGTTCGGATGCGGTGCTGCGGCCATCACCGCCGCCGGGCCGATGCACAGCACCGAGCCGTCAACCGGATAGACCGGCGCGATCGGGTTGCCCTTGTCGGCCGAGAGCAGG
>PKWQ01000447.1:5387-5923 GCA_003133265.1 Acetobacteraceae bacterium | reverse complement strand
GTCTGTCGGGCGTTCTTGAGGGGGAGCATGATGGCATCGGCGGCTCGCTCGGTTCTGTATGTACGGTTGCCGTGCTGGAAGATCTATCCCGGCGGCGTGGTCTATGTCGCCGACCATGTGCATAAGCACCGACCGGAAATTTCGCAGCACATCCTCGACCTCGCTTTGATTGCCCCCGCCGAACGCAAGGCGGTGCTGGAAGAGCATCTTCGCCGGCTGCGGCCCGAGGTGGTGGCGTTTTCCTGGCGCAACATGCAGTCCTTCGGACCGCATCCGGAAGACGACGCGCTGGATGTGGTGATGAACTTCGATTACTCCGGCAGCCTGCGCCATCGCCTTGCCGCGGTGCGGGACGCGGTGCGCATCATCGGTGGCTATATCGGCGCCCGGCGCGCCAATGTCGGCTATTTCCATCTGGCGCGCCGGCTGCTGCCGGACACGCGCATCGTCGTCGGCGGCACCGCGGTCTCGATCTTCGCCGGCTGGGTGGTGCGCCAATGCCCGAAAGACACGGTGGTGGTGGCGGGCGAGGGCGA
>PKWQ01000447.1:0-5338 GCA_003133265.1 Acetobacteraceae bacterium | reverse complement strand
TATATCGCCTCGATCTTTCCGGATTTCACCGCCTATCTGGACGGCACGATCGGCGTACACACCAAACGCGGCTGCCCGTTCCAGTGCCATTTCTGCCTGTACAACCAGATCGAGGGCCATCGTCAGCGCTATCGCGATCCCGCCGAGGTGGCGCGCGAGATCGAAATGCTGAACCGGCAATACGGCGTGCGCAGCATCTGGTTCACCGACGCGCAATTCTGCTCTACCCAGAAAAGCACGCGCCATGTGGAACAGATTCTCGACGAGATGCTGGCACGAAAGCTCGATGTGACGTGGTCGGGTTATCTGCGCCTGAACCATCTGACGCCCGCGCTGGCGCGAAAGATGTGGGCCAGCGGTATGAGCAGTGTCGATCTGTCGTTCACCGGCTCGCAGCACATGGTCGATTGCCTGACCCTCGGCTACTCGCTCGCGCAGCAGATGGACGCATTTCGCGTGCTGAAGGCCAACGGGCACACGGACCAGCAGATCAAGCTTTATCTGCCGCTGAACGCGCCGGGCGAGAGCGCGCGCACGCTGCGCATGACGATCGACAAGATCGAGGAACTCTATGCGCTGTTCGGCCGTGACAACGTGCTGCCGTTCATCTTCTTCATCGGCGTGCAGCCGGGCACGCCGGTGGAGAAGATGCTGATCCGCCAGGGCTACCTGAAGGAAGGCTACAATCCGCTGACCTGGAACCCGTTCCTGATCAAGCGGCTGCTGTACAATCCGCCGCCGCTCGGGCCGATCATCGGCCGCGCCTATCTGGAGGCGACGGCGCTTGCCGGCCCAGCGGGCGACTATATCGGACGCACGACGATGGAGCTGCTCTCGCGCAGGCTTGACCAACTGGAGGCGAACGCGCCGCCAGCAGCCGAGGTGGCCGTGCCGAAGCTGGCGGCGGAGTAGGGGGCTGGGCGGCGGTCGAACGACGCCTCAGCTCCCGGCGACTTCCTTGGCGACCCAGCGCGCGAGCACGAGAAACGGCAGCGAGCAGACGATCAGCAGGATGCCATAGGCGGCCACATGCCCCATCTGGCCGCCATCGAACTCCTGGAACAGCGCGATCGTCAGCACCTGCGATCCCGTTGAGGACAGCATGATCGGCAGGCTGAACTGGCGGCCGAAGACGATGAATAGCAGCGACCATGCGGCCAGCATCCCCGGTGCGACGAGGGGCAGCATGATCCGCCGCATGGTGGCGAACAGCCCGGCGCCGCTGGCGAAGGATGCCTCCTCCAGCTCGCGATGGACCTGCAACATGCTGCCGGCGATGTTGCGCAGGCCGTAGGGCAGGAACTTCACCGCGAAGGCGACAAGCATGATCCAGATCGTGTCATACAGCGGCGTGCGGATCAGCGCCGTGATCAGGCCGACCGCCAGCACGGTGCCGGGAAAGCCGAACGGCAGGAATGCCAGGTAGTCCAGCAGGGCGCGGAACTTCGTCTCTGTCCGCACCGTCACGTAGGCGACGAAGAAGCTCAGCGCCACCACGGCGGAGGCGCCGAGCAGTGCGATGATGGCAGTATTGGTCAGCGCCCGCTGCGATTCCGCATCGCTGAGTATCCAGACGAAATTCGCCATGTCGGCGGTGCCGCGCAGATGGAACGGCCAGGCAACCGCATCCAGCGCGATGCCCGCCAGCAGCAGCACCGGCAGCACGCCGATGACGACGATCAGCCCGTAGAAGATAATCGCCGCCGGAACCCGCCAAACGCCGAGGGCGAGACCGCCGGGCCGGTACGCCTTGCCGGAGATCGCCACGAACCTCGCCTGCTCGCGGGTGATCGCCCGATACGCCCACACCATCAGCATCGCCGCGACCAGCGCGATCACCCCGAACACCGAGGCGGCCGCGATATCCGGGGGATAGTCGTAGCGTGTCAGCAGGAACACCTGGATGCTCAGCGTGTAGATCTTCGCGGGATAGCCAAGAAACCAGGCGACGTCGAAACTCTCCAGCCCGATGATGAACAGCAGGGTGGCGACCGAGAAGATCGCCGGCCACATCGCCGGCAGCGTGACGGTGCGAAAGGTCGCGAGCGTTCCGGCGCCGCAGATGGCGGACGCCTCCTCCAGGCTCGGGTTCAGCGCCACCAGGGCCGCGTGGAAAAAGATGAAGGCAAGCGGAAAGGTGTAGAGCGATTCGACAAACACCATCCCGCTGAACGAATAGATGTTGAATGTCGGGCTGCCGAACAAAGGCGCCAGCAACTGGTTCACCAGCCCGTTGGTCGGCGACAGGAAGAAGATCCAGCAGATCGAGCCGAGCGTCGGCGGGATCAGGTAGGGCAGCAGCACCGCCACCGGCATGAAGGCGCGTCCCGCCACGTCTGTCCGCGCCGCGAGCCAGGCGAACAGCAGTCCCGTGCAGCCAGCGAAAAGGGTCATCGTGGCACTGAACGCGACGGTGGTACCCAGCAAGTGCCAGGTTCGGGCGCTGCCCAGCACGCGGGCGTAGTTGCCGAAGGAAAAGGCGCCGCCGGCCGACAGCAGGCTTTCGCGGATCAGCGTCAGCGACGGAACCGCGACCGCGACGCCGACCACCAGCAGACAGCCGAGCAGCAGCAGGCGCGGCGGCATGGAAGCCGCGTGCCGCCCGGCGATCATGCCGGCAGCACCCAGGCGCGCCGCGGCAGGATCGCCACCGTCACCGCCTCCCCAGCCGCCTCGATAAGACCCGGATGCGCCAGCGCCCGCAGCATGCAGCCGGCGACCGAGACCACGCATTCCAGGCGATCGCCGAGATAGCTCACTGTTTCGATCCTGCCGGGCGCGCCGCCCGGCGCGCCGGACAGCACCATGTCCTCGGGGCGGAGCACCAGGCTCACCGCCTGGCCGACGGCGATGCCGGCGCGCGCGCGGCAGACGATCGCGCCGAATGCCACGGCGGCGGTCACCACGCCCGGCTCATGCACCGTCTCGACCCGTCCGGGGATGATGCTGCATTGCCCCAGGAATTCGGCGGCGAACAGCGTGCGCGGGCATTCGTAGACGGCGCGCGGCGTGCCCACCATGTCGATCCGGCCGTTGTTCATGACGGCGAGTTCGGTCGACATGGACAATGCCTCGCCCCGATCATGCGTCACGTAGAGCGCGGTGATCCCGACGCTACGCTGGATGTCGCGAATTTCCGTACGCATCCGTTCGCGTAGCTGGGCATCGAGGTTGCTCAGCGGCTCGTCGAGCAGCAGCAGCTTCGGCCGCGCCACCAGCGCCCGCGCCAGGGCCACGCGCTGCTGCTGCCCGCCGCTCAGCGCCGTGGCCGGCACCTGCGCCAGCGCGCCGAGCCCGACCAGTTCGAGCGCCTCCGCCACCATGCGCCGCGCCTGCTCCCGGTCGGGACGCGGTCGCAGGTAGCGCAGCGGGTAGGCGGTATTCTCCGCCACGTTCATGTGCGGCCAGATCGCATAGGACTGGAACACCATGCCCACGCCGCGCTCGCTGGTGGGAACGAACACGCCCGCCGCCGGATCGGAGACCACGCGCCCGCCCAGCGATATGCGGCCGCTATCATGGCGCTCCAGCCCGGCGACGACGCGCAGCGTCGTGGTCTTGCCGGAGCCGCTTGGGCCGACCAGGGTAAAAAAGCTGCCCTCGGGGATTTCCAGATCGACCTTGTCGACGACGTGCAGAGTGCGCCGGCGTGAACGAAAGGTCTTGTCCAGCGCCTCGATTCTGATCACGCGGCAGGTCTCACTGGCCGAACACCGCGGCCAGCTTCTGACGCAGCGCCTCGGCCGCCTCGGCGGTCGGGTAGGGCGGGGTGCTGATGGTGACGCCCTGCATCGGCTTGGATTGCTGCACGCCGTTATACGTCGAGTAGTAGCCGAAGCCGGCGATCAACTCCTGCGCCTCGCGGGAGTTCATGAAGTCCGCGAACAGCCGCGCGGCGTTCGGATGCGGCGCATGTGCGAGGACCGCGGTACCCGGCCCGCTGACGACGTAGATCGGATTGATCCTGGCGAACGCCATCGGCCCATCCTCGCCGCCGCCGACGGTGAAGACATGCGCGATGAAGCCGAGCCCGAGCGGGAACTCTCCATTGGCGACGCCCTGGGAGACGCGCATGCCGCCGGGACCGAAGATCAGCGGCTTCTGTGCGGCCAAGGCCCGGAAAAACTCGAAGGCGCGCGCTTCGCCCATGTCGCGGATCAGGCCGGCCATGAAATATAGCGCCAGCTCATTGGCGACCGGGGTCACCATCGTCAGCTTGCCGGCCCATTGCGGCTTCAGCAGGTCTTCGTAGCTGGTCGGCACCTGATCCGGCGGCACCGCCGCCTTGTTGTACATGATGCCATACAGATACAGGTGGTTTTGCACCCAGTAGCCGGGCGGGCTGGACTGCCATTTTGCGTCGTAGTGCGTGGCCTCCGGCGAGAGATATTGCGCCACGTAGCCCTTCTCGATCAGCGCGGGCATGCGCAGCACGTCCAGCATCAGCACGTCGGCCATGTAGCGGCCCGCCGCCTGCTCCGACATGATGCGGTTCATCATCGGCGCGCCGGAGAGATATAGCAGGTCGGCGGTGATCCCTGGATATTTCTTCTCGAACGCGGCCTTTATCGCGCGCTGCGTCGGGGTGATGACCTCGCCGTACAGCATCACATGCCCTTCCTTGCGCGCGGCATCGAGCAGCGCCGGATCGGGGGCCTGCGCGCGCGCGGCGAGCGGGGCAAAAAACGGAAGGAGCACGGCGAACAGCAACCAGCGCATCGGAACTTCCTTCATCGGTTCTGTAATCGTTCGCGGTCTACTCGCGGCAGACGACACCGTCATGCAGCGCCATGAAATGCAGTATGTGATCGGCGCAGGTCGCCGGTGCCAAGGTCCAGATCATGTGATAGGCGATGGGCAGATGCACCAGATGGAAATCCGCCAGCCCCGCCTTCAGCGCCGCTTCCTGTTCGCTGGTCACGCGACCGCCCTGGGGATAGAGGCCGAGCACCGGCGCACGCACCTGCGTCAGTATGGGCGTCACGTCCACCTTTGCCGCGAGCCGGGACATGGCGATCATCACGTCCACGTCGGACTTGCCCATCTCCGCCGAATACCAGTCGAGCAGCCCGGGATCGGTGTCCGGCGGAAAGCGCGTCGCGGTGTTCACCGCACTCGCCCAGGCCTTCGATCCCATGGAGCGCAACGCGTCCTGCCAGGTTGGGTAGTCGAAGGCGAAGGTCTTCTGCGTCCACGGGCTGATGGATAGCGGCGCGGCCAGCAGCGACAGCGTTCGCACCCGGTCGGGGTGGCGTGCCGACAGCGCGATGCCGAGAATCCCGCCGAGCGATTCCCCGGCATAATGGAAATTATCGGCGCCCACCGCGTCGGCGATATG